>NZ_CAKKTK010000048.1:0-35433 GCF_920656135.1 Frankia sp. Cppng1_Ct_nod
CATATTCGTCGCATCGGCCAGCGATATCTGCGGCGAGGTCACCGCAGGCGCGAGGAGGGCGACGAACGTGATCGCGGCGGAAAGAATCCCGAGTGATCTGATGGTCTGTCCGCCCCACCATCGACGCCGCTTGTCACCCCGCCTGGTATTTTTAGCGCTCGTCATCAACGACCACCTTCTCCAGGATTCTTTGTCCATTTCTCCGTGAGCCATGGACCTGCATCGTTCCAACAGCTGCCAAAGGTCGCGTCACCGTTCCGGTGTCCGAACCTCGCGGGCTCATGCCGTGTGCTCGACAAGCACATCGTCGAACGCTTCCGGCTCGGCGACCACCGGCGTATCAGACGGGTTCGGGGAGACATTCTTCTCCCGGCTTCGGTAGATCAGACGATCAATAAGCAGGAACCGGAGCGCGGATGCGACGACCAGGGTCAGGAGAGTTCCAGTCCCGACGCCCAGCCCCCACCTCTCCACAAAGAAGGCGAGCAGCGGCAACCGCAGGACCAGATCACTGCTGTTAAGCAACATGAACGGGATGATCCGGCGCTGCCGGGAACCCTTTTTGTCGTGCCAGACGAGCAACTCGCAACCAATGAAATTCCATACGTTCGCGATCTGCGTGGCCAGAATAGCAGCGACAACATAGTGCACCCCTGCCGCGGTGAGGACGGTGATGCCGATGATGTTCGGTACCAGGCCCGTGATACCGACCAGCACAAACCGTGCTGCTCGCGGGATCCTTAGCCAGAACAAATGCCTGATAAACCGCAGCCCCTCGGCCATGGAGGCATTGGACTCACCTGCGTGCCGTTCCCCGAAGGAGTACGGGACTTCCGTTACTCTGACCTTGTTCGTGCGCACGAGAAGTTCAAGCAGTATTTTGTAGCCACTTGGCTGCAAATTATCGAGGTGAAGCGCGCCGACCCGGACCAGAAAGAATCCGCTCATTACATCTGTTACGCCCCGCAACCTGCGTGGGAAAACCAGACGGGAAACAAGATTCGCACCGGATGATACGAACCTGCGCACACCGCTGGCCAGTCCGGCGGCATCCCCGTCTCCGCGGTACCGACTGGCAATCACCATGTCCGCCTGATTGGCCACCGCAGCGTCGTACAGCGTCTTGAGAGCTTCCGGCGGGTGCTGGAGATCGCCGTCCATCACGACTGCATAAGGAGAACGCGACAGGCGAAGCCCGTCGACGACCGCGCCACCAAGACCCCCCCAACGTGTGTCCGGTGGGCGGTGGTGCAGACGCACCGTGACGTTGAAACCCTTCCGAACGCTTTCGATCGTCTGTGGCGTGCGGTCGGTGGAGTCGTCGACGAAGAGAACTTCGGCATCCATACCCTTGAGCGCCGCATCAACCCGATTCAGCAGCGCGACGATATTAGCCGCTTCATTTCTCGTCGGGACGATCACGGTCAGCTGCGGCTGTACTTCGGGTCTCGCCGCCAGGCGTGGTTCAGGAATCCCGGCGACGGCCACCGGATTCACCGGCCCCGACCCCAACTCCCGCCGAGCGGCTGGAACGGACACGGCAGCGATCCCACCCAGCCCGTCCAGCTGTTTTTTCCCCCGACTCACTCTACCCCCAGGTCCGGTTATTTTTATGCAGTGTTGGAAAGCATTGCCTTGCATGCCGTCGTAGATCCGGTACCGATATCCGGTCGTGTCGGAGGTTCATTTAGTCACCTCTCGGATCTCAACGGCGGCTGGGCCGGTACCGAAACGCGCGACTACTTGCGAATGTTCGACCGCGGTAGCCATCGTCGTCAGCCCGAGTGTCGAGATGTCCTGCCGCATGAATGGCGTGAGAACGATATAGTCCAGGTCGCGCCACCCTCCCGGTAGCTCCTTCTTGGCGGCACTGTCAAGATCTACTTTGTAGTACCAGATGGTGCGCCAGGGTGAGGAGAAGCCGGCATGGTACACGTCCTGCCACACCGTGTTGTCCACGACGACACGGCTGTCCCTCGGGATTGCGGGGCTTCGCAGGTAGGCCACGGCCTCGGCATGCTCGTCGTTGTTGGACGAGATGAACGCACGAGAGACTCCTGGCTGCCACACGATGGCAAGCGCCAGGAAGCCGGCGGTCAGGGCCACCAGCAGACCTCCCTCACCGACCCACCTCGCCGGCTTACCGAGCCGTTGGGCAAGCGACCATGTCTGGTCGACCACTCCGCCCATGCACAGCGCGAGAAAAGGCAACGCCACAATGATGAACATCTGCGGCAGATAGCCCTTCCGCAACAGAGTGATCCCCAGCAGCAGCACCACCAGGCCGATTGGCCGCAGTCGGCGGACGAAGAGCGCGATGAGTCCGCAGACCGCACCCAAAATCAGCAACCACTTATCCAGGTAGAACCAGCCGAGGACTGTACTGTGCGCTGACGAGGACGGGTCGAACACCGAACCCGAACCCGCACGCTCGAAGAACTGGAACTCCATCGCCTTCTGCAGCGACACGTGGCCCGGGCCGGCGAACAGCTCGTTCTTGAGGAGCGCCATCAGGGGATATACCAGACATATCAGAAAAAATCCTGACCAGAATCCTACAGAAGCAAAGTCCCTGGTTTTTGCATAACTGGACTGCCAACCGGCGAGCGCCACGGCGGGCAGGAGTACCGCTGTGGTCTCCTTGGTCAACACGGTGCCGGCGAGAAGAAGCCCGGCCAACACATAGTGCCAGAGATGCTTGCGAGGAGTACTGGCGAAGTAGAAAGCTGCGAGAAGCCACGGGATCGCAAGGTTGTCCAGATAGACCTGGCGCAGAAAGGTCGTGGATATCGGCGAGCCTACAAACAGCAGAACGGTAAGAACAGCGAAGATCCGACGGAGACCCAGGCGACACGCCAACAGATAGAGCAGCACCACGGAAACGTCGGCGTAGAGAACCATGATTCCACGCCCGGCCGCAACGGTCAGCGGGCCGTCGTGGAAGATCGGAATCCAGGACAACGCGGCAAGCTGCATCCAACCGAACGGCGGATGGTCGTACCAGTAGGTGTAAGGTGACAGAGCGTTGTGTGCTCGTACCCACTCGGCTTGTGAGAGATAGGTTCCCTCATCGTCCTGGACGGTCGGATAACCATGAAGGTTGACAAGCAGAATGATAGTTGTGATCGTGACGAGCGCAGCAATGATCGCTATATTCGACCAGCTCTGCCGGTACCGGCGTACCGCTGCCTCAGGTGTTCGTATGGCGGTCAGGACCGGCTGCGGTAGCACCGCGGTCGTGGACACGTTCGGATCCCCCTGACTTTCTTCAGGCCGCGTCGTCGGCGATTGCGGGTGTGCTCAGATGAGCTCCGACGTGCGCGGTCTTCTCCCACTCGAAGTTTCCTGAGAAGAAACGGAAGGCCGCCCTGACGGCGGCCCAGGAGAGAATTAGCTGGTAAACGGGCATGAAGAACACGAGCCTGGCATAGTCACGTGCTCGTACGTGAAAGCTGTAGTCCTGCCCGAATGCCCGGAGAGCTGCGACGTCGAACCCGAGCATGGCGATGGTCGGGAGGGCCGGAAGGAAAGAAATCAGCGTGACAATCATGGAGAACTTGCCGATCACGGCCGTCAGCAACGCTATTGGTAGTACCAGCCCCGAGAAGGCCTGACTCATGGGCTGCAGAAGAGTGAATTGGGCCAGGCTTCGTGCACGACGGGTAGGGAGTTTTCGCCAGTCACCCTTGTAAAGCACCTGTATGAAACCTAGATTCCACCTGGTCCGTTGCTTCACCAGGGCATATATTGTGTCGGGCGTCTCCTCCCGGGTGACAAGACCCGGGTCGAAGGCAACGCTGACCTTACGGCCGAGAGCGGACAACCGAACGCCGAGATCACAGTCCTCGGCGAGGCAGTTACCATCCCATCCGTTCACTTCGTTGAGCACTGCCCGGCGGACGAAGACGGTGTTTCCACCGAGTGGTATGAACTGTTTCTGGGCATGCATGTGCAACCGGGACCGAAACCAGAAATAATATTCCAGACAGTTGCGGAGCGAAAACCAGCTTGACTGGAAGTTGATGAGTTGGACCGCGCCCTGGACGACGTCGGCGTTATTTGCCTGAAAGACTTCGTCCACGTGAACGAGCAGTTCGCGGGCTGCCAGGGACTCTGCGTCAAAGACGCCGACGATGTCACCGGTGCAATCGGCAAGGGCGGTGTTCAGCTGACGCGGTTTGTTTTTGACCTCGGAATGGTCGACCGAGATCTTCAGGCCCGGATAACTGGCGGCGATCTTCTCCGCTACTTCCACGGTCGACGGATCATCGTGGCCGACGGCCAGAACTATTTCCACCCGTGGGTGTGTCTGGTCGACGAGACGAGCAACCGTCGCTCTCAGCACGGGCTCGACCTCGTGGCGGGCAGGAACAATGATTGAAAAGCTGTGGCAGGGCTCACGCACGGCCGGCAGGTAGAAGGTCCCCTGGTAAGTTTCAGGTGTCCGCCATGCGTAAAGCATCCACCACAGGTTGGCGCCGGAGGTCGCAAACAGCGTGAGAGCAATGACAACGATTGCTGCCGAGACGATGGCAGACAGCAAGGGCCGTTCCTTTCACATTACGGGCATCAAGTACAACCCAAGATCGGGTGGTGAGCTACCGGACTCCGCAGGGAATGTTGAACTGCTAGGTCGCACCAGGCTGAAGGTCCTGGGCCGGGTCTGGGCTCAGGCTGGCCAGTGGCAACTGCCCACACGGGTGCGCATACAGGCCACTTGTTCGTTCCTCGTTCTTGGGAATTTCTTCGGAACGGATAACATCGGTCGGCAAACATGATGTGTACGCGGGAGAAGGCCGACTACATTCGATTTTCAAGCAACAGCGGAATATCATGTGAATAGTTGGCGACGGTTGCGCTCGCGAGATATCCCAGCCGTGCGGTTCCATCCGGACTGAACGCGGTCACGCGGGACACGTGGTCCACCGTCCAGGTCCCGTCGGGTGCCTGTTCGGGGTGTATGGTTGGGAGCCCGAGAGCCGTTGCGTAGCCTGCGATGTCCGCCCAGCTTCCGGTAAGACCGATAAAGGAAACGTCGAACTGGTCGAGCCATCGGCGGATCGTCTGAGGCGAGTCGCGGTCGGGATCCGTGGTCACAAAGACCAGGGCAGTTCTGGCTCGAACGGCCGGTGTCTGCTGGCTGAGTGCCGCAGCGATGTCGGCCACCGTTGTCGGACAGACATCCGGACAGTGGGTGTAGCCAAAGAACACGAACGTCAGCTTGCCCGCGGTGCCCGACCGTACATCGAATGAAGATCCATTCGTATCGGTGAGACGGGTGGTTGGTTGGGCGACCGTCGGACTCAGCGGACGGCCCGCGAGAGAGGCCGGTGTACTCGTCTTCGGATCGGGCAGGACTGTTGATCCGGACGATGACCCACATGCCGAACTGAGTAGAACCATGGTAACGGTGACGGTAGTCAGGGTCACGTGACGGATGAACGGGGGGCTTCGCCGCCACAGACCGACCCGGTCGCGCTGGAGCCAACCGCCTTGTAGCCAACCCAGAAAAATCGTCGCTACAAGATCATCAATTCCGGCTTCGGGCGATGGTCGACGTCCGGCAGGCATCGATTTTGCGGGGTGGGCAAGGCAACCCGATAACCTTGAGAGACCGGTCATCTCCCCACGCGCTCCACGCTCCATCGGCCAGCAGATCGACTGCCGGTAACGTACAGCCGATTGACACGATACGGTTCGCCGAGGCTTTCCAGTTGACTTGCCGGCGACTGGGTCCAACCGGTCGCCGAAGTATCCCTACGCCAGGTACGGATTGAATAGTGCATGATGCGACATCCCCCCAAGAATGCTCTGGGGCCGATGCTAGCAGGAGCCGGGGACTCGCAGGTAGTGAGGCCTTGAAACTCGCCCGGAGTCCTACCGTTGTGATTCTCGTGGGGTGAAACGGTAAGTTGGTAGATAATATTGCGCTGATAGTTTGGATTCGTGCGCCGTCCTGCTCGACCACAAGATGCCGTCACAGACAGTTGACGATGAATTACTAAACGTGTAGCCAAGGGCTTGTTTACATGAGGACTACGGGCCCGCGATGGAGATACGTGAGAAGTAGGTCACAACTCCTGGTCGCCGCGAGGACGCATACTCGGCCATCATCGCCGATCGGAAAGACGACCATCGCCACAGGATGTCGGACTCCCCGGCCTCAGCTTTTCCCGTCAACTTTTTGATCTTCAAGTTGGATGTCACAGCCGACGAAAAAGGCCTCCGGTCCGGATGGCCGAAGGTTTCCGGAGTCTCTACGTTGCTCGGAGTGTCTCCGAGGAAGTCGTTCGAGGTCATGTCCACGCACGTTCCGCAGCTGGCCCCGGGACCTGCCAACGCCAGGGCCTGCCCGGGACATCGATCCGCGCAATCTGAAGATCCACCAGAGGGGCATCAGTGCGCACTGCGCAGGGCTGAATCAAGGTCGTCCTGGAGGGACGCCCCGATCAATCCTGCCGGGTCGACGATCTGCGCAGCCCGCCACAGACCACGACCGGCCATCCAGGCAGCGAACTCCGGAGCGGGGTACAGTCCAAAAAGGTCCCGC
Organism: Frankia sp. Cppng1_Ct_nod; assembly: GCF_920656135.1. NCBI lineage: Bacteria > Bacillati > Actinomycetota > Actinomycetes > Frankiales > Frankiaceae > Frankia > Frankia sp. Cppng1_Ct_nod. Next base: position 6,551 of record NZ_CAKKTK010000048.1, read on the forward strand.
ATTCCGGCGGCATTATGAAAGCCGGTCGACTGATTGTTCACCTTCACACCCACGGTGGCCGGCACGTCCACCACATAGTTGCAACCGGCTGCCGCCAGTAGCATCAGTAGATCGTCACCCGTGTTCCGGTCGGCGCCGACTTGGCTGGTGTAGTTGATGTCACAGCCCATCGGCAAACCGAGTAGCTTGCCGACGAAATGGTCCTCCAGCCCGGCTCGGATGAACTGTCGGGAGTCGGCCAGATGTTCCGGCCCGGCGAATCCGAGCGCGGAGTCGACGAGAAAGGGGTCGAACACGCGGGCGACACCGTAGGCACGTGCCTGGAGGGTGAGTTGGTCCACGCCGTGGTGGGCCTGCGCCGACAGTGCGCTGCCCTGCCCGGCCTCGAAGTACATCACCTGATCGCCGATGAAGTCACCGACACGCTCCCGGTGGTGGTCGAGAACAGCCTGTCGTCCCTCGGCGAGCAGGTTCAACGTCACCCCGAGCGCACGGTTCGCCCCTTCCGTCCCAGCGATGGACCCGAACAGCAGATCGACCGGTGCACCTGCCTCCATCGCTGCAAGCTGCGTGGTCACATGCCCCAGGACGCAGGTCTGGGCCGGCACGCCGAGCTGTCCGACGAGCATGCCGAGCCCACGCAGGATCCGGTCGACCTGCGTGACGGACTCTCGGGCCGGGTTCACACCGATGACCGCGTCGCCGCATCCCAACGACAGCCCGTCCAGGACCGACAGAAGGATTCTCTCCAGATCGTCGTAGGGATGGTTCGGCTGGAGGCGGACGCCGAATACCCCTGTCTCGCCCATCGTGTTCCGGCAGCGGGTGACCGTCCGCAGTGGCTTCGCGGAAACGACCAGCTCCCTGTCGCTCATGATTTTCGCGACCGCCGCCGCGGTCTCCGGCGTTATTCCTGCGGCCAGGCCCGAATTCCAGAAAACGGTGAAATCAGGCTTCATCACCATCTCACGGAACTCTCCGACACTCAGGGATGAAATCGTAGCGAACTGATTGTCGTCGTGCGTGCTGGCAATCAGTTCGGTGACGCCGTCCTCGATCAGAGGACTCGAGACGATGTCTGAAAGCCGGACGTCGGCAAGCGCAAGCCTGGCCGCGACCCGCTCGGCCGACGAGTAGGCGGCGAGACCCGCGAGCCGGTCGCCGGCCTTCTCCTCGCCAGCCTTGGCGAACAGTTCCGCCAGATCGGCGAACACATATCGCTCACCGTGCACGACCGAGTGGAAACTCAACCGTTCACCTCTCTGTACGGCCCGGGTGGCCCAGGTTGTAGTACCGGCCCGGATTGCGGACAACGCCGCCGCGCGGGACCGTTCTGACGTGGCGAGCATCGCATGGTCACGGAAAGTAGATGAAATCGAGGCCGGGCGCCTCGCGACGGCAGCAGGAACAGGAACAGCCACGTTCCTCGGCCTGGGTCGGTACGGACAGCGGCGTCGACCGGCGTGTCGGCATCCGCGGATCGACTCGAAGATTGCTACGAGGCCCGAAGTCCCTTGACGGAGCACATCAACTTAGGTTTACCTAAGTTGATGTGCAGCCCCACTGATGGACCGACCCTCCCGACCAGGCCTGCGGTTGGCTGCACTGCGCCAGCCTGGTCCGCGACGCAGAGGCCGGCCCGGCCTCCGACAGCAGGCTGGATCGGATGCTGCGTGAACTACGCAGGAAGTACGGCTACAGCCCAGAGGTGGCGGTCGGTATCTTCCTGGGCTCATATGCCAGCAGCGTGGCCGGACCTGCGATCGCCGCCTACATGCTGCACCGGCAGGTGCCGGACGTCCGCGCGGCCGGCATGTCCCTGCACGCCGTGCCCGGTGGCTGCTTCGATCTCACAACCTTTCATTCCGGACGGGTGACGATGCTGGCCGGTGATCCGAAAGTCGGCGCTGCCACCCGGCCGGGTCGGAACGATTACGCGTGCCGCGTAACCGTTTTCGCTGACGGTACGGTCACCGACGGCGACGATGTCACCGTTGACACGGGCACCGACCCATTGATCAGAATCGACTCGGTCAAGGGGGCTGTCGACGTGGTGGCAGACGTCGGCGTGCTGCGCCGACGTCTGGTGAGCGGTCTGGTCGACCACATGGAACCGCTGGTCGTCGCCTTGCGTGCGCGAGCGCGTCTGGGCCCGCCCGCGCTGTGGGGTGCGGTCGCCACCCAGTGTGGCCGGGCTTTCCTGCTAACCGAACGGATGACCGGCGATCCGGACATCGGACGAATCGAGGCGGATGCCTTTTTCGCCCTGGCCCGTCCACCGATGCGCGCCCGACCCACATGGTTCCAGTTCACCCATCGCGGTCGGCGACAGACCGCGATGCGTCGGGGTTCCTGCTGTCTCATCCATCGAATGAGCGCCCAGTACTGCACAACCTGCCCATTTATCCCTGATTCGGAGCGCGAACGACGGCTGCATGAGTGGGTGGACACACAAGGCGACGGCGGACTGGCGGTCGGATAACTACACCAACCCAACCATTGCCCTGATCCCACCTGTCCGTCGGGTCACTCCGGGACCACTTGGCTCTCCACATGAGTCCATATACCGTTCGTCGCATTCATGTGAACGCTGAGTGAGATTTTTCATTCCAGACGCGACGGCAGGACACCGGAACACGATACTCATTGCCTTCAGTGACCATCCATGGGCGGTCCGGACACGGTCGCCACCGGTCGCCACCGGCGATCCGGGTTGCATCGGTCACCCGGCGGGTAGGCACCCCACGCGGTAACCGCGAGATTTCGTTCTGCTCTCGGCGGAACAGTGGGACGGAATCGGTCCTGGTCGGCCACCGTTGGCTCAGGCGTCTTCGCTGGTGGGCCGGCTACCTCAGTCGGTCCGCCGTCCACGACGAAGAGGGCGGGGCCGGCGGGTAGGTTTCCGTTCGATGCGTGGGGACATGCCTCGGCGGAGCTAGCATGCGGATACCGGCTGCCGTGTGGTCGGTCGCACCGCTCGAAGGAGCGCACATGTTCGAGAGATTCACCGACCGGGCACGTCGGGTCGTCGTCCTGGCTCAGGAAGAAGCCAGGATGCTCAACCACAACTACATCGGCACCGAGCACATCCTGCTCGGACTGATCCACGAGGGTGAGGGCGTCGCAGCGAAGGCACTTGAGTCGCTCGGCATCTCCCTCGAGGGTGTTCGGTCACAGGTCGAGGAAATCATCGGGCAGGGCCAGCAGGCACCGAGCGGGCACATCCCGTTCACTCCGCGTGCCAAAAAGGTGCTGGAGCTGTCCCTGCGGGAGGCCCTGCAGCTCGGCCACAACTACATCGGTACCGAGCACATCCTGCTCGGGCTGATCCGTGAGGGCGAGGGCGTCGCCGCTCAGGTGCTCGTCAAGCTCGGGGCCGACCTGAACCGGGTCCGTCAGCAGGTCATCCAGCTGCTGAGCGGCTACCAGGGCAAGGGCGACCCCGCGACCGCCGGAGCCCCGTCCGAGGGCACACCGTCGACGTCGCTCGTGCTCGACCAGTTCGGGCGCAACCTCACGGCTGCGGCACGCGAGTCCAAGCTCGACCCGGTGATCGGGCGCGAGAAGGAGATCGAGCGTGTCATGCAGGTGCTGTCGCGCCGCACCAAGAACAACCCGGTGCTGATCGGTGAACCCGGTGTCGGCAAGACCGCGGTCGTCGAGGGGCTGGCACAGGCGATCGTCAAGGGCGAGGTGCCCGAGACGCTCAAGGACAAGCAGCTGTACACCCTCGACCTCGGAGCCCTGGTTGCAGGCTCCCGGTACCGCGGTGACTTCGAGGAACGCCTGAAGAAGGTCCTCAAGGAGATCCGCACCCGTGGCGACATCATCCTGTTCATCGACGAGCTCCACACGCTCGTCGGCGCGGGTGCCGCCGAGGGTGCGATCGACGCCGCGTCCATCCTCAAGCCGATGCTGGCCCGAGGTGAACTGCAGACAATCGGTGCCACCACTCTGGACGAGTACCGCAAGCACCTGGAGAAGGACGCCGCGCTCGAACGGCGCTTCCAGCCCATCCAGGTCGCGGAGCCGTCGGTGGCGCACACCATCGAGATCCTCAAGGGCCTGCGTGACCGGTACGAGGCGCACCACCGCGTGTCGATCACCGATGGCGCCCTGGTCGCGGCAGCCTCCCTGGCGGACCGCTACATCTCCGACCGGTTCCTGCCGGACAAGGCGATCGACCTCATCGACGAGGCCGGTTCGCGGATGCGCATCCGCCGGATGACCGCTCCGCCGGATCTGCGCGAGTTCGACGAGCGCATCGCAGGTGTCCGCCGGGACAAGGAGTCCGCGATCGACGCGCAGGACTTCGAGAAGGCAGCTTCCCTGCGGGACCGGGAGAAGACCCTGCTCGCCGAGAAGGGCAAGCGGGAGAAGGAGTGGAAGGCCGGGGACATGGACGTCGTCGCCGAGGTCGGTGACGAGGAGATCGCGGAGGTTCTCGCGATCTGGACGGGTATCCCGGTGTTCAAGCTCACCGAGGAGGAGACCGCCCGGCTGTTGCGGATGGAGAGCGAGCTCCACCACCGGGTCATCGGCCAGGAGCAGGCCATCAAGGCGGTCTCCCAGGCGATCCGGCGCACCCGCGCGGGTCTGAAGGACCCCAAGCGTCCCGGCGGTTCGTTCATCTTCGCCGGCCCGTCCGGTGTCGGTAAGACCGAGCTGTCCAAGACGCTGGCGGAGTTCCTGTTCGGCGACGAGGACGCGCTGATCCAGCTCGACATGTCCGAGTACATGGAGAAGCACACGGTCTCGCGCCTGGTGGGTTCCCCGCCCGGCTATGTCGGGTACGAGGAGGGTGGTCAGCTCACCGAACGGGTGCGGCGCAAGCCGTTCTCGGTCGTCCTGTTCGACGAGGTCGAGAAGGCCCATCCGGACGTGTTCAACACCCTCCTGCAGATCCTGGAGGACGGTCGCCTGACCGATTCCCAGGGCCGGCTGGTGGACTTCAAGAACACCGTCCTGATCATGACCTCGAACCTGGGCACGCGGGACATCTCCAAGGGCCCCGGCATCGGCTTCGCCACCGGGCAGGGCGCCATCGACTACGAGCGGATGAAGGCGAAGGTCCAGGACGAGCTCAAGCAGCACTTCCGCCCCGAGTTCCTGAACCGGATCGACGACATCATCGTCTTCCACCAGCTCTCCGAGAACGAGATCATCCAGATCGTCGACCTCATGCTGGCCCGGGTGGACATCCAGCTCAAGAACAAGGACATGGCGCTGGAGCTCACCCCGGCGGCCAAGGCGCTGCTGGCCAAGAAGGGCTACGACCCGGTGCTGGGCGCCCGGCCACTGCGGCGGACGATCCAGCGGGAGATCGAGGACATCCTGTCCGAGAAGATCCTGTACGGGACGCTCAAGCCTGGCGAGATCGTCGTCGGTGACGTCGAGGGCGAGGGCGAGGCCGCGAAGTTCACCTTCCGAGGTGAGCCGAAGCCGAACCAGGTGCCCGACGCACCCCCGATCGACCTCGCCAAGTCCAGCGAGTGAGATAAGAGCTCCCCACGAAAGGGGCGGTCCCGCTGCGGCGGGGCCGCCCCTTTCCCCTTTGGAGTCCTTGACGCTTCCGCTGTCCGACCGGGGTCCGAGCGCTGTCCGACCGGGGTCCGAGCGGGGTCCTGGCCTGGTCCGGGCTCATGTGGCGGTCATCTCATGGGCCCGCAGTGTCCGATACCTGTCGCCCCGCCCGGCAATGCCGGCCCGGACAGATAGCGTTGCCACGGGGCCTGTGCGGTGAGCCGTGAGGAGATCAGTTGGTCCTGCGTGCGGGTACGCCCGTCGAACACCTTCATCTGACCTTCGGACCGGACCCGGCCGGGTCCATGACCGTGTCCTGGACGACACCGCTGCCGGTACGGCGGCCGCGGGTACGTTTCGGGACCCCTCCGGACGGTCTGGATCGTGAGGTGCATGCCATCACCCGTGTCCACGCCGACGCCGGCACGGGCGAGAAGGTGATCATCCATCACGCCGTCCTCACCGGCCTGGAACCGGATTCCCTTTACCTCTACGAGGTCACCCATGACCGGATCGCCCGTGCCGACGGCGGAACGTTGCGGACGGCACCGAGCGGCCGGGCCCGGTTCACCTTCACCGGCTTCGGTGACCAGGGCACGTCAGCGTCCTACGACCCGTTCGGCACACCGGCATCCGGGCATGTGGTGGCCGGCATCGAACGTATCGGTCCACTGTTCAACCTGGTCGTGGGTGACCTGTCCTATGCGAACCAACGCCGCAACCCGCTGCGGGCCTGGTCCGACTGGTTCAACATGATCAGCGGATCGGCCCGGCAGCGCCCCTGGATGCCTGCTGCCGGCAACCACGAGATCGAACGAGGGAACGGCCCGCACGGCCTGGCCGCCTATCAGAGCCGATTCCTGCTCCCCGGAAACGGCGACGACTCCCCCGACTCGGGCACGAACGGCACCGGCCCGGACCTCACCGGCCTGTGGTATGCCTTCACCGTCGGCGGCGTGCGTTTCGTCGTCCTACAGAACGACGATGTCTGCTACCAGGACGCGGGCATGATGTATGTACGCGGTTACAGCGGTGGCAGGCAGCGGGCCTGGCTCGAACGGACGCTGCGTCACGCCCGCGCCGACCCGGCCATCGACTGGATCGTCGTCTGTATGCATCAGACGGCCGTGTCAAGCGCCGAGCGGCACAACGGCGCGGACCTTGGCATCCGAGAGGAGTGGCTGCCGCTGTTCGACGCTTTCGGGGTCGATCTGGTCCTGTGCGGACACGAACATCACTACGAGCGGACTCACCCGCTGCGCGGCGTGGTCGACGGTTCGGAGGTGCTCACCCCACGGCCGGTTCCAACCGGTAACGGCGCTGTCAACCCGGGTGACATCGGTACGAGTGACATCGGTACGACTGTGATCGATACAGTACACGGAACGGTACACATGGTTGTGGGTACGGGTGGTTCGTCATCGCCATCGGCAGGCAAGCTGTTCGATCCGCCCGCCGGCCGGGTGATTGTCGGTGGGGAGCCACGGGACGGCGACCCCACGCGCTACCGGCCGATCCATGTCCGGGAGCCTGCGCCGTGGTCGGCGGTGCGGGCGCCGGACCACCCGTATGCGTTCGCCGCTTTCGAAGTCGATCCGGGCGAATCGGGCGGGACGACCCGGATCGCGGTGACCGTATACGACAGCTCGGGGCCCGAGCCCGTGCCGTTCGACACGTTTGCACTGGTCAGACCACGTGCGGATGCCACCGGGCAGACGCGGACCACACCTGGGCGCAAGGAGCCGTTGACGCCCTCGGGATACGGTCCATCCATCCTGCCCAATAGGGCCTAAAGTCCCATACCCCATGCACCAATGGTGCAAAGTTCGCTACCTTCTGCTTGCGTTCCGGCGGGGGCACACGGCCGGTCCCCAACGTTCCCCCGTACGTTGCGGGCTGGTTGCCGCCGGAACGCGCGCCGAACCGCCGAATCCGTATTCGATCTTCCCGATCCGCTTCGACCCGTTCCGATCCCCTGGTATGCAACATGAATACCAGGATGGAGACCGAGGAGGTATTCTCTTCGCATGCCACAGATCGCCGTACGGCTGGACGACGCCGAGATCGCCGCACTCGACACAATGGTGTCGTCCGGGCGATTCCGTTCGCGTGCCGAGGCGGTCCGGGTGGCCCTTCGGACGCAACGCCACCTGGAGGAGGACCGGGTGATCGCCGAGGCCTACGCGCGCGGGTACGGTCAGCAACCAGGAACTTCCGAAGAACGCACCCTCTCCTTTGCCGCCGCGAGCCTTGTGCCCGCCGTCCTCGGTGACGACGGTGGCTACGACCTGACCGACCTGACCGACCTGGGCCAGCCAGAGGCATCCTGACCCCCCGGCCCGAAGCGCGACACATCAAGGCAGGAGCAGGTGAAGCAGGCCAGGTGAAACCACCGCCGCGGCGCGGGGCGGTCTGGGTCGCCCGACTGCCGCCACCCGCCGGCGCGCGGCCGGTTGTCATCATCACCCGCGATACCGCGCTGCCGTATCTGACGAACGTCACCGTCGTACCTGTGACCCGCACGATCCGGGGCATCCCGAGCGAGGTCCCGATTGGCCCCGCCGAGGGCCTGAAAGTCGACAGCGTCGCCAGCTGCGACAACATCATGACGATCCCGTCCGAGCTGCTCGTCACCCAGATCGGGATACTCGGACCCGCGTTGCTGCGCCGGCTCTCAGCGGCGATCAGGCTCGCGGTCGACGTCTGAGTGGTGCCCGCGGCTCCCCATTTCCAACCGCCGGTTCTGGGCAGCAGATCTGTTGGTACGCCTTCGGCGCCAACCCCACGAGACCTACGAGCGTCTGAAAAGCAGAGGGGTTCCTGACTCTGGACGGAGGGCCAGGAGCCCCTCGCCGGCACCATGCCTGCGAGATCGTGACAAGGTGGTCACGCAAATATGGTTGATTCATCATGGCCCGAGCGAGTCGTTCGCCGGCATGATCGCACGGACGGACGCCTTCATCCGGCGCATCCGGGAATTGCCGTCCGGGTTTTCCCGATCTACACGCACGGGATGTTCATGGCCGCCGTCGACTGGAGGCTGGTCCGGCCACGGACTCACACCGTCACGGACATGCGCGCATTCCTGGACTTTCAGAAAGCACTCCGTATTGCCAACTGATCAATCATCCGCCTGACCCCGTCCCCAGGGATACCGATCACCACCCAAAACGCAACCGTGGAACATATTCCTGACCATCTCGTCACAAGATGACGCGAACGGCCCTTCGAGACGGCCCTTCGAGACCGTCCTTCGAGACGGCCCTTCGAGACCGTCCTTCGGGACCGTCCCGAAGGACGGTCAGCACGGCCGTCCGACCGGATTCCCGGCGGCGCAGGGAGCCCTGTGGCCCCGATGGCAGGACGCCCGATCACGATGAGGCAAAACGAGCCGCTCGGCCTGCCCAGAGGAGATCCAGCAGCTCATCGCCTGCGCCCATCCCACGGATCTCCGACTCCGGAGCCTGCGCGGCATGGGTGCCCAACAGGCTGGAGAACATCAACCATTGACCTGTTGAACCTCAACATCCGACCGACCGTTGGGTTTCTTGCGCACCTGGAGGATATACGGCCGGTCGGCTCTCAATCTTGTGGTGCTTGTTCGGTCGGCGGGCCTGTCGTAGGCTGCACCAGCGGCAGTCGTCCGATGGTTTTCTGTTCATCAGAAAATGTGTAAAACCACCGGCTGGCGATCGTCGCGTCACCTCTGCCGGGGCAGCTGGAATATCGCTCGACGTGTCGTCCCGACGGATGAAGACAGTTGCGCGCATACGCTGAGGAGGCCGGGCGTGAGAGAACCCAGCAGTCTGCTCGGACGGTCACGGACGAACCGGGAACTCGGGACGCGGCGTCCTCGCCGTGGCACGGCCACCGTCGCCGCCACCACCGGTTTCGTGCACAACGCGACCATTCTGACTGCCGACACCGCTCCATGGACCCTCCAGCGGCTGTGGGCGCCCGGTGGGCTTTCCGCCGCGCTGGAGCAGGTGACCAGCCGGGTGGAACAGCCCGCTGTCCTCACTCCCGGCGGTGCGGGTATGCAGGCCGCGATCGTTCACCAGTGGCTCGTCGCCGCCCCGGCCCGGCCCATCTCGGTACTGGGTGGACGGCAGGTCGGTAACCCTCTGGTGGCCGGATTCGAGGATCGCGTCGACTCGCTCCGGCGGATGGACGACGTCCTCGGCGGCGAGGACGTCCACGGGCTCGCCGTATCGGAACTTCGAGTGATCGTCCGGCTGCTGCGCACCGGCGCCTACAGCCAGGACCACCGCGCGCGGCTGTACGCCGTCGCCGCGGAACTTGCGCGGCTAGCGGGCTGGGCTGCGTTCGACAGCGGGCGCCACCAGATCGCCCAGCAGTTCTGGATGGTTGGGTTGCGCACCGCCCACGAGGCCCACCGGCCCGCCATCGGCGCCAACATCTTGCGCTGCATGGCTGAGCAGGCGGTGCGCTACGGCGACCCGTCCGACGCCGTCGTCATGCTGCGAGCGGCCCGGACGGGTGCCGGCGCAGCCCTCACCGCCACCGAGAAAGCCATGATCGCGGGTGCGCTCGCTCTCGCGTACGCGCAGGTGGGCGACGCCCGGTCGGTGACGGCCGAGATCGCCGAGGCGTTCATGCAGCTCGAACAGTCCGATCCCACGCGCGACCCCGAGTACATGTACTGGTGCTCCCGCCCGACCATCGAGTACTACGCGGGCAAGGCACTTCTGTGCACCGGCGACGTCACCGCGGCCGTCGGACACCTGAACCGGTCCGTCGATGACCTCGACGCCGCCGCATACCCACGGGACCTGGTCCACCACAGCGTCTGGCTGGGCGTGGCCAAGGTCGACGCGGGGGACGTCGATGAGGCCGTTGCCCTCGCCTATCAGGCGGTCGACCTCGCCGCCGCCGTCTCGTCCGAGAACGCCAGGGTTGACGTGCTCACCCTGTGTGGCGCAATCGAGATTGCCGGGCATCCCGGTGCCGCGGCCCTCGCCGACCACGCGCACAGCGTTCTGCGTCCCGCGAGCAGGACGCCGGTCCGGGTCTGATCGTCCGCGAACCGTCGAGAACCTCTGCCACGATCCGTCGAATCCCACGGATGGGCATGTGTCGATGACCGCACATGCCCATGGCGGCATGCACCTATCACAGGGCCGGGGACCCTGACCGGATGCTTCCCGGTCGAGATCCCCGGCTGTTCACGATGCCGGTCGGGACGGGCGATGCGGGAATGGCGCAGCAACCGGCACCCGCGTGACGCATCTGCGGCACTGCCCGTCAGGGCCGGTTGAGCCGTGTCGACCGTTTGTGTCGATGTCGCGACACATCCATCGGCTGATCTGCATTGATGCCATTGAGTGGGTACTGCGGACATCAGCGTCGACGTCCGCTAGCGTGATCGGAATACCCGCGCATGGGGGACGGAGGCCATGGACAGTTCGGTGGTACCCATCACACTGATAGTGGTGCTGCTGATCGGCGCGATCGTCTTCGTCGTCGTCTCCAGCCACACGTCCGGATCCCGCTCGGGGCCGGAGGGCCCTCCACGCTCGCAAACGCCTTCCGGGCGCACGCGTCCGGGGCAGCGCCGACGTCAACCCTCGGGCATCCTCGGAACGCGGCGGCGCACCTCCGTTTCCCGCGCGACCGTCGCCCGTGCGACCAGTCCCGCCGCTACGGTGGAGCCATCCATTCCTGGCGGCCAGGCCACGGCAGTCCCCACCGCGCCGATCCAGCACCCGGCCACGGCACCCGCCAGAGCGCTGTTGGACGGCGAGGAGCCAGACGTGAGGTCATCAGCGCGGTCGACGCAGGACTCCGATGCGCTGACGTACGTGCACCCGGCCCCCTCCGCCGAATTCGACCATCGAGGATCCAACATCACAGGACCGTCCGTCCAGATGCCACCACCCGCCGACGCAGGCCACCGCGCCACGACCCGCGACTCGGACTCGACCGGCTGGACCCCACCCCCGTTCGGGCCGCCGCCCGTCATCTCACCGTCGGACAGTCCGTGGACGCAGGCGGTCGATGAGGGAACAGTGACACACATGAGCAGCGGGTACCCGGGCGACGGCGGAAACCCGAACGGTCCTGGCAGTGTCGACCCCGGATGGGACAGCCCCACCACGCACATGCCACTCGACCAACCGACATCCCCGCCTCCGCATCCGTTCGCGCCCCTGGTCGCGGACGAACCGGACGTCTCGACGTCACCGGCACTGCGGCTGGCCGCGGCCGGCCGGACCCGCCGCGGCAAACGCGGCGGTCCCAACGAGGACGCCTTTGTCGTCGTCGACGGCCTGCTGGCGGTAGCCGACGGGGTCGGTGGCGAAGCTGCCGGACAGATCGCCTCCACCCTGGCGGTGACCACGGTCGCGAGCTTCCGTCCGCAGTACGCCGCCGACCCACGCGAGGGCCTGCGGGGGGCGCTCGACCGCGCCAACCGCACGGTGCGGGAGAAGCCGCTCGAAGAACCCTCCTGGCTTGGCATGGCCTGCACCCTCGACGTCGTCGTTCTCGGCCGGCAGCGCGACACCGGCGAGACCCTCTTCGTCGCGCACGTCGGTGACAGTTCCGTCTGGTTGCAGCCGGGACGCGGCCGGCCGCGCCAGCTCACCACACCGCATGCCATCAAGAACGGGCCGCTACTGAACGCGATCGGCCTCAACGACGAGGTGGAGCTGGACCTACTGGAGGAACCGGTTCAGGCCGGCGACCGGGTTGTTCTCGCCAGCGACGGCATCACAAAGGTCATGACACCCGAACAGCTGGACGGACTGCTGATGGAACTCGGTACCCTCAGCCCCGAGCGGGCCGCGGACGCGCTCGTCGACGCGGCCATGATTGCCGGCGCTCGTGACGACACGACCATCGTCGTCGGCGATCTGGTGACCGACAGCACCGGCAGGTAACCAGCAGGTAACCGGAATCCTGCGGCCGGGCATCCGGTGGTACGCCTGCCGGGTCACTACCGGATGCCCGGCTTGACCCCGTCCGGCAGGCAATCGATACTCTGATCGTCCAGTACAGCCGAGATAACTGAACAGCGCACCGTCGTCATCGGCAGGCAATCGATACTCTGATAGTCCAGTACAGCCGATGCGGTACCGGTGTCGTGTCAGGGAAATCTGCCTGGTGCGTCAGTCATCGCGGTGTGGGGGGTATCCAATTATCAACATCAGACCATTTTTCATCTATACAGACCCAACCAATGCGGGTTCGGCGGGCCATGACACCGATCCGGGACGACCCCGGTGACAACGGCAGCCAGCCAACCGGTGCCGCGCATCGCACGCATTGGTCTCTGGGGCGCTCCGCAAAGTGGGAAAACCACCTTCCTGGCCGCACTGCAGATTGCCATTGTCAGTCAGTCGAACGGCGGCGACTGGACCATCGCCGGAGCCACCAGCGCAGCCTCGGACTTCCTCAGTTTCAACACCAGCCTCATGAACCGGCACCACACCTTCCCGAGCGCGACCACGGGCGTTCAGGAACTGCGGTGGCGCTTCGTCAGCCCCGCCCCCCCCGGCAGGTTCTGGCGACGCTGGCTCAACCGCACGGACCTTCCCGGGCAGACCGTCTTCGAGGTAGAGCTGTTCGACGTGAGCGGCGGCATGTTCGCCAGCGTGCCGAACAGCTCTACCAGCCTGGCTCAGATGTCGGTCTTCGCCGAAGAGGACGGGTTGGACGCCTTCGACGACGAGCCCGACGAACAGAACTCCAATGATCAGCTCCTCGAACACCTCGCAAGGTGTGACGGGCTCGTGTATCTTTTCGATCCCGTCCGTGAACGTAGTTCACAGGACGCCTATGACTTCTTCCAACGGACGCTGGAACAACTGACCAGCCGGTCCTACGAGATGGGACGGCTACGGGATGGAAAACTCCCCCATCACCTGGCCGTCTGCGTCACGAAGTTCGATGACCCAACCGTCTTCCGAAAGGCGCACCACTGTGGGGTCGCCCTGACGGGGAACGATCGCGCCATGACACCGAAGGTCCCGGAGAACCTCGCCGGAGAGTTCTTCCGGAAGCTGTGCAGTGACCGGGACGCCGGTTCCGCCGCCCTGGTCCACGGCAGTATCGAAAGGTACTTCAGTTCCCGCCGGGTCGGCTATTTCGTGAGCTCTTCCATCGGCTTCTACGTCGGCGCGAGCGGGGTCTTCCAAAAGCGTGACTTCAGCAATGTCGAGACGACCCCCAGCGGTGAGGCCCGCATCCGCGGACAGGTACTGCCCATCAACGTGTTGGAGCCGTTCCTGTGGCTGGAGGAGCAAATCCGCCAGTCCGTCCCCCTACCGTGACAAACCCGGCTGCGGGTGGCCCGAGCCTCCCCGTGTCGGCCGGGTGGGCGCTGATGGGCAAGGAACCGGGCAGCAACAACGAGTACACGGTGCTGCGATCAGGTGGGGAGTTCTTCCCCCGGTCCGGCTTCGAGGAGATCCTCCGGCGGTTCACCCCGGGCACCCCACCGCCTCGTTCGATCGAGGAGCCGGTGCGCGATGCCCTGCCGTGGGTGACCGTGAGCTACGCGCCCCACAGTGCGGGACCGATGCTCGGGATCGCCGTACGCACCTGGTCCGGCCAGGTGGACGGTGCCCGGCGGCCGATCGCCGTCACCAGCTACCTGTGCCTGCCCTTCGCCGACCTGGCAACCGCTCCGGTTTCCTATGCCGCGCTGTACGCGGCCGTCCGCGAGGCCAAGGTTGCCGAGCGCTCTGACGGCGGCCCGCCCGCATCCATCACCCTCACCCGTTTTGATCCCGACGATGTCACAGCGTCCATCGGGCAGTTCGGCCTGAGGCTGGTCGCAACCACTGCCGCACTGCTGCTGTCGGGTCCGGTGGCCGTCATCGGTGCCCCGGCCGATACCCCCGGCGAACAGGCGGCGGAGCGGCTGCGGTTCCTCGATGCGGTGGCCGCGCTGCTCCCCTACGGTCAGCGGTCGAAGCTCGTGACCAGCACCTGGGCGGACGGCGGAAGCGCCCACAGGATCCGGCTGGCGTTCACCAACCGCCCCCGCCCGGGGCACAGCATCGTCCACTGGCAACGCCCGGACGACCTGCCTGCCCTCCACGGTGGAGGCGCCGACTACTTCCAACTGCTGATGGAGCTGGCCACCCGTGCCGGGAGCGTCCACGAGATCGTGGAACACCTTGCCGCCGCGGCGGTTCCGCACCGGGTGAACGATGCCGGCCATGCCGTCCGGTGCCTGGCCGGGTTGGATCCAATGCTCTACGCCGTCCAGGGCGTTCGGGACGGCACCGCGAGCATCGAGCAATATCGCTGGTTACTGGAGACCGATCGCATCGAGGAACTCGACCCGGACGACCAGTCAGACACCATGCTGGTTCTGCTCGCGGAAGCGGGACCGCAAGACCTGGGGCTTGTCACCCGGATGTGGCGGCGTCGGATCGCGGAGAACCGGGTGTCGGACGAGCAATGGCGGGGGCTGGTTCACGCCGTCGCCGCGACCGGCCAGGACCTGCTGTGGGTGCATCTGCCGGACCCGGCGGCGGTAGGGCGCCTCCTCGACCTCGCCGACGATCTCGGGTTCGCCGACCAGGTGCTACCGGCGCTGCTGGACGCCGACGAAGCCCAGCGGGAGGCCCCGCGTGGTGGGCATCCGGTCGATCCGCGGGCGTCCACGGACCAACGGTGCCGCGAGGCCGCGGCTCTCCTGCTGCGCCAACCGCAGCGAGGAAGGCTACTCGCCGGACGGTCGACCGCGATCACCGACCGGGAGACCCTGGCCGTGCTCACCTCACATGCACCCGTACGACTGGCCTACGAGATAATCCGGCAGGCCACCGAACCCTTCGCGAACGGTGCTAGCACGGCTCGGGACTGGTTGGAGTGGCTGGAAACCTCCCGCCCGTTACGGAACAGGTTACGTCCGTTCCGTAACGTGCTCAATGGCGAGCCGACCCGTGCGACCGTCACCACGGTCGGAAAGCTCGGGGAGCCGTACGTCCTCGCCCTGCTCCGGCTCGCCCGCCAGGCCGGTCCGAAACCCGCGGCAGCCCTGTTGCCGCCAGTCCTGGACTGGCTGCTCGACACGGCACCACAGATCATCCGAGGCCGCAGAACCACGGTGTGGATCGATGAACTGAGCAGCTCCGACCCGCAGCCCGACAAGGCCGCACGGCTACCGGTCGAGGCAGCCATCGATCTGCTGCTGCTGACGTTCGGCGCACAACCGCGGGCCCCGCTGGCCCATCGGGTGACCGGGACGTCCGGGAACGGCGACCGCTATGTCGAAATGTTCGACGCCCGGTTCAGGCAACTGTGCGCGAGCCCGCGGGCCGGCGGCCTGCCTGGCCTGGTCCTGACACAACTGGCGGCACATGTCGCCGCGCAGCCCTGGCCCACCGGGCCGACAGCCGCCGCCATGCTCCTGCGGCTTCTGTATGAAGCCGTCACTGTGCCTGAACTCACCGACGACAAGCCTGCCGAACAGGTCGCACGAACCGTTGCCGACTTCCTGACCAGCCGGCCGGACCTTGCCGACCTCACCGAAGCCACCGCCTGGCGAACCCGGATCGCCCGCAGGCACCCGCATCTGAACCAGCCGGACGATCCCGGGAAGAACGACCGTCGGTTCCCTCGCCTGGGCACGGTGACCGACCAGACGAGGTTCTTCGGCCGGCGCACCGGCCGAGAGTAGGCTGGATCAGCTATCGTTCCCGGGGAGATCGTTCCCGGGGAAACGGACGGACCGGCTTGCGCGCAGTGCATACTCACGTTCGGCCTGGGCTCTGCCCGCGGCCCGCATCACCGCGGCATGCGCGGGCGGCAACGCGCCGAGCCCACCGACGATGACCACATCGATACCGGCACCGCACACGTCCGGACCAGCACCACCGCTGCCACCACCACCGCTGCCACCACCGCTGCTGCTGCCGTCGAACAGGTCGGCACGGCGGGTCAACAGGCCCGTCACCGCCTCCTCGATCGTCGCCGCAACCGACTCGAAGCAGGCGGTCACCTCGGCAGTGCACCCTCGGCAGTGCACCCTCGGCGACGGAGATCCTGATGAAAACCGATCCGACGTCGAGGTCGGCATGTCCGAGCCCACGACTCACGTAATTTTCCAACCAGCAGCCGGGGAACAGTCTGCTCCGGCATCGCCCGTTCCAGCACGCTCCCGCTCGATAAATCGAAAGGCCGCGACAACTTCGGGACACCGCTCAGCACAGTGGTGGAGCAGGAAAGGAAGCCACTTGCGCTGATTGACCCGGTCCCGGACCTTGGCCACCTGCAGAAGCGCACGCCACGCATCCTCGCCATGACTGTCCAGACCGGAAAAAGTATCCATATTGGAATCACGGTCGTCGTGAACCGCGACGAACAGCTGGAGTTCACGCGGGATTTTACTTTCATGATTAAATCGATGCAGCCACATTCCCACCCGGTCGATCGCGCCGACCCGAGCCTCCTGCACCATCAGTTCGATCGCCGCAGCCGGCGACTCGCATATCGCCCGGTCAACAACCGGCCACGGGTTCTCCACGCGTAGCCTCCGCACCATTGCAACCGCTCCGGCTCGGATGCGGGCGTCCCGGTCAGAATTCTTCCTGGAACGCTCCAGCAGAGCGACAATAGTATTGTCGAGATAACCGAATTCCCATAGACGTTCGACATAGCTGGCAACCTGCTCAACGTGGCTCAGGTTTCCGTCCGCAAACAGGATCGAAAGCGCCGCGGCGTCATCGCCCACCTCACCCGAACGGCCGGCCGCGGCATCCGACATCCGCTCCACAGCCTTTCTCAGATCCTTGTTCGACTTATCCGATCCATTTCCCGACCGTTCCATGAACAACGCGATGATCGGGTTCACCCCGGTCATTATGGCGACCCGGTGGCCGGAAAAACCTAGATCCAGGTTGCTGCCGGATTCAGTTAACACATCCGCGTCAGCGAGTGAATCGACGATCGGGCGGGTGTTGGCAAATCTCCTGCGCAGGAGAAGAAGACGTTGATAATAGTCGAATGCATAACCGGACACGATTTCCGGAACAGCCGGAAAACGGTTCCAATGTACCAGGTGTCGGTCGCGCACGGACCCGCGCCCGCTAAAAGCAAGACGAAACCGATGGATATCTTTTTCCACCCAGGTACAGGCGGTAAAAGAGGTTCGGACTCCGGAGGGAAGAAGCGCGAGCACCGCATCCAGGAACGCCATTCGCAATGACCGTGGTGGTCGTTGGGCCCGGTGCCCGTCGATGACGATGGTCACCGGGCCGTCGATAAGCAGCGCCGCGGTCGCCGCGACCGCGCCGAATCCGAAAGCATCGATCGTCTCGGCGATGGCCACGTCGGGACCTGACACGGCGAGGCCCGGCGGCCTGCCGCCCTGGGACGGGCTTTCCTCTGTTTCCAGAGCCGCTCGGCAGAAGGCAGCCACACCGACGTCGACGCGGGCGGCAAAATCCTTATAGGCCGTGTGGCAGCAGACCGCACGTGAGCCTTGTCCATCCTGATGAGTAGTAGAACTCAATACCACCGCCACACGGCCGGCACCGTTCCCGAAAAAGGAGATCTCACCTTCCGAGGGACCACCGGCCCGCGCCATACCCGGGTCGTACCGGTGGGCCAGCCAGGCAATGCCGGCGTCCTCTCCGTGGTCGGCCGGATCCGCGAGCGTCCAACGCACCGGCAGTTCAACGGAGGTGCCGGCGCCGGCCGGCCCGACATCGATGTCCGCGGCAGCCGTGCTGGAGAGCCTCCGCACCACCGATCGCCTCGGTTTGAGCCCTGCTGGACGTTCACCCAGAAGTCTTTCCTGGCGACGGTCAAGGTCCAGGTTGTCCAGAAATGTAATCCACCCGTCCGCCCGGACCCTGTCAAACGGCGGGTCGGGGCTCCGCAGCCAGTTGCCAAGAACCGGAAGCATCTGGTCGAGCCGATGCAGATCGACAGCCCGTTCCACCAAGGTCTTCACGGCACGGTCGTCGGGTCCGGATAGACTGTTGATGTCTCTGACACCCACCAGGCCTTGGAAAACTTCCCGTTCCTCCACTATCCGGAAGGGATGTAGAACCGCTCTGGTAGCCGGATGGCTGGCTTCCACGAGCCAGTCCAGCAGACTTAACAAATCCTGCCGACGAAATTGACCGACGTCCCGATCTCGGTCGATCATTTTTTCGATCATGACAAGGGTGGCCTCGCGGTCGGCCGCCAGCAGGTTCCTTACCGGCACCCACCCGTCCGCGCGGGCCCAGTTCTCGAGTACGAGGTCGATTGCAAGATCATGTACATTCGGGGTGACTCTGCCGGCGCCCTCCCACGGAGTCAGAAAACCCGCAACAACGTCGGCGAAGAAACCGACGTTCCTCGCGACCCCGAGCAGACCGATGAGAAGCGGGTTGTTGACGTCCGCCTCGGCGAGCTGCCGGCACCGCTCGATGAGTGCCGGCAGCGCCGCCGGGACCCAGTGTTTCTCGATCAATCCGATATTGCCGAATGTAACATCGAGGAGAAAAACCGTAAGAAGATCTGCTGACAGATATTCGAACGGCCGCACCGTGCGCAGATGGTCGCCGATCTCATCGGCGCCGATACCGGAACGGGCACCACCGGCGACGCCGGGATCTTTTGGGTCTACGGCTCCCGAGTCCGCTGCCGGATCCCTCCTGTGGATGCGATCGAGCAACGCCTTTCGCTCCGCCCGGGCAAGGGACTCGACGATGTCGTCGGGTTGTTTGAAACTGTATGGATTGTGATCTACGGAAAGCCATTCCAGAATGGTCGGGGGTCCCCATGTGTCACACAGCCGGAACAGCAAGGTGGCGTACCGCGCCCCGGCACCGTCCGGGTCGACCGCGGTACCCGAGCCCGGCGGGTTGTCCGGGTCTAGCTCGCCGCCGTCACGCAGGTGCTGCGCGAACACAAGCCGGATCTGGTGGCTGGTCCGGTTGTCCGCCCATGTGCTTGCGGACAGCGTGGCACGGGTGCCCGCGGGGAGTAGCGCGGCCACCGCGTCAAGGAACGCGATCCGCTCCTCAAGCGGGTACCTCGGTGACAGATAGCGAGGAGTAAGTGCTATCGGCCCGTCCAGCAACGCCGCGGCAGCTGCCGCGGCGGCGAACAACCACTCCTCGGTCACGAGCCGTTCCCTCGCGGTCCGCGTGCCAGCGGCTCGTGGATGCACGGGAACGCGCAACAGCCCACCGTCCCGGTCGAGAACCTCCAGGTCCAGGCCCCGGACGGCCTCATACAGGGCCGAGTAGCTACCGAAATGCTCCTGGAAATCCTCCAGCGGCAGACAGAAGAAGCGCGTCGGGACGATCGGCCGACCGGTCGCGTCCACCGGGACCACCGGATCGCGCGGCCATTCCCGGATCGCGACCCCCACATAGCGTGTGTTGGAGGCCGCGGCAAAGGTGAAGGTGACCCATGGCAGCGCCTCCGGCCGGTCCCGGTTCTCCCCACCGGGTGAACCGGGCGAGAAATGGCTGACCATCCTGGCCAACGTCGCCGGACGGAGACGACCAGAGTTGCCCGACCGTAGCAGTCCGTACTCGTCCCGCTGCCCAGGAACCTTGCCGATCCACGCCCAGTCGAAATCAACTTCGCTCATACCAGCCTGCCCGTCCGGGCCTTGCGGATCTCGGCCGCCATCTTCACCAACGGTTCGAGGACGTTCATCGGCTGGAGTCGTGCCCGGATACGCAGCCGACCGCCCTCACTGATGACGTTGGCGTAGTCGGCGGGATCGAATCGGTCGTCCACCCCGAGATAGAAACCGATCGAGGAAGTCGCATAAAAGCGAACCCGGTCCGCCTGGAATGTCGACATGATGCCGTCCCGGACGTGCCGCGCGGTGCTGTCGGGCCGGTCATGGCAAAGCATGTTGAAGTACCGGAACGCGACATCCGAACTGATCTTCGGTTGGCCGGGCTTCGCTCCCAGCTTCTCAAGCTCATGGCGCTCCACTGCCCGTCCGAGCACCCGGGGGTCGTCGAACTTCGTGACGCAGACCGCGAGCTGGTGCGGTAACCGGTTTCCGATCAGCTTCCCCCTGTCGAATGCCCTGCTCACAACCTCATCAAGCATCCGGTTGAAATGACGGTAGGCGTCGCCCTCCGCCTCGTCCCGGATCGGATCGAACAGGTAGATGATCCCGTCGCAGGCGACCAGATGCTCGACAAGCTCCTCGGCGTGTACCACCCCACGGCTCGGCCCGGTGGACGGCCCGTCGAAATCGAGCTCGTCCTCCTCGTCATCGTCGTCGTAGCCCGCGAAGTTGTCGTCGAAGAGGCCACCGGGGACGTCAAGGAGGTCGAGTGCGACCTCGATCTGGTTTGTCCGGGCGGTCGTCCGGGATCCGCCACCTCCACGATCGCGGGTCGGCCACGACCCCACCCGCGGACTCTGCTCAAGCGGCTTCTCGCCAAGGAAGGACCAGCTCAACCGGGTATTGCCGAAGGTAGCCGGCGGGAACTCACGCTGGATGGCGAGCACGTTCGCGAGCTCGCCCAGCACCGACAGCGCGGCCGGGTCCTTGGCCACGACCTTCCATCGCCACTGACTCCGCGCCTGCTGGGCGGCAAATTTCAGTGCGCCCAGATACGTCGTCTTCCCGCTGCTCGCCGCCCCCCACAATCCGATCCGCACATCGTGGCGCGGCCGGTCCGGTACAGGCGCTCCGGGTGACATACTCATCACCCGGCACCACCGCAAGCTCCAGCGGTACCACGGCTGTCGGCGGACGGACCGGCAAGGGGCACCGGCAGCACCTGTTCGCCGTAACCGGCAGGCAGTCCGAGTGCCGAGGCGAGTTCGCGGGTGGACACGTCATCCATGGCGAACAGTGCATCCGCGCCGAGCTGACGCCATGCGGCATCCGCCCGCTGCGCCGCGGACCCGCGGGCCCGAGCCATCGCGATCGCAGGCGTCCCCCGGACGGCTACCCGCCGCACACCGACCTGCGCGATCAACTGATCCATCTCTGCCCTCCAGTCGCGACGCGCGGGGCACGGCGCCGTGAGGTCATCCCGCTGCCGCGGCGGATGCGGCGGTCGAGCACCGATCGTGACCAGGTAGTGGGTGGCACCGTCCCGCCACCACGACACCCCCGCCAGTTCGTTCAGGGCATGCAGGGCGTCCTCGACGGGAGCAGCGTAGTCATGACGCGGAGTACTCGGACGCCAACCGCGAAGCACCACTGCCGCATCCGCCATCGCCGCCGCAGGCGCCGTCCGCAGGACCGGAAGCTGCGACCTCCGCCAGTCGAGCAGGTCGTGGTCGTCGTAGCCGACCAGACCGACCCGGACGGCCGCGGGCTCCGGATGCTCGGCCTCGACCAGATCGAGCAGGTCCATGACCAGCCTGAGCCGGGCCGTGACCGCGTCGTCCGCACCGCTGAGCTCCAGGACGAAGACCACGTCCGCATGATCCGCACCGAACTCGTCGGGGACCCTGTCCACTACTCTCGGCCAGCTGAGCCCGCCGATCCGCAGATCCTGCGGGTCCAGGAACCGCACCCGTCCGGGTCCGTCGAGCGCGACCCGGACGTGAACGGCGGATCCGGGCGGTGTTGTGCACCGCGCGAGCGCCACCGGACGCCACTGCCGCGGGTCATCCTCCACCGGCGCGACGACCGCAAGCGTCAGATCGTCCGAACGGGTCGGCGGTGCCGTGACCGTCACCTCGGCCGCCCGTGCCGTCCCGGGGCCGGGCGGGACCATGGTGTCGGCACCGAACAGCGGATGCGTCACCAGACGCACCCGCCGGGTGACACGGTCGACCTCAGCGAGGGCAAGGCCGTAACCGTGCCGCAGCGGCGCCAGCCGCAGCAGCTCGTCCAGGGTGTCGGTCACGGCGGTAACAGCCTCATGATCCGCCGCTCCACCGGGCCGGACGAGGTGACCGGTCAGCGCACGGACACCGTCGTCCACCATCGGCCAGCCGGCCACCTGCCGCACCAGCACCACCGCACAGGACGCGTCAATCATCGAAAGCGCGTCCCGTACCGGTCTCAGGGCTGCCGACCAACCGTCCTGTCCCACCGTTATGACCTGCTTCACCCGGCCACCGCCATGGACCCCGATCCCGCCGGCCAACCGCAACCACTGGCTGTCCTGATCAGACGGCAGGACCGGGAGCAGGTCCGACCAGTTCCATGTACGCGGCGGACCCAGCCTGTAGGGAACGCCCAGCTCGTCGGTACCAACCCCGGTGACCGCGACGGCGTCCGACGTCAGCTCGATCACGGCGGCCCGCTCCACCTCACCGGCGACCATGCGGGTCAGCAACAGACCGACGACCGCGGAAACCGGCGCCATGGACAGTCCGGAATCCACCGGGCCAGAACCTGGCGGACCCGCCAGCACCTCGGCTCGGGCCATGTCGAACTCGCCGGGAGCGGGAGCGCCCCCGCGGACCAGACCCACCAACCGGTCGGCCACGCCAGGGTCACCACTACCCACCGCTTCGACGACCCGAACGACAGCCCGCAGGTCGAACCGACGACGCGCCGTCGCCAGCCGTTCACGAAATGCCCGCTCCAGCTCGGCGGTGATCTCACCGAGGACGTAACCGCCACGCAACCACCACCCGCAGCCGGCACAAACCCGCGCATCCTCGAACGGCAATATGCAGACCGGGCACGATCCCGCCGCTGTGGGTCCTTCACGGGTCTCCATCGGCCTCGCCACGAAGTCAGCCGCGCGGTCAGCCGCGCGGTCAGCCGCGCGGTCAGCCGCGCGGTCAGCCACCGGGCACATCCGCGGGCAGGAAGGTTGTCAACTCACCGCGGTCGGCCCCGCACGGCACGAACACCGCATCACCGCCGGGACGCACCGCGGCGGACAGCCCTTCGACCGTTCCCGTAGCGGATGCGGAAGGCGTGGAAAGCCTGCCCGACCTGTCCGGTCGGGCAGGCGAGCGTGGACGGTCCGCTGACACCGCGGCTCTACCAGGCCCCGCGGGTGTCCACGCCCGCCGGACGCACCCGGTCGGCCTCCGAGCCGACCCGGGGCGCCGCCTGGCGGATCACCTCGAATCTCCTGCGTCCGGGGAGTCCGTCGCCCGCCCGCTCGCACGGCCGACGCCTGATGCCGGGCCGAAGCCGCCGCCCTTGCGGGGGACCCAGGTCGGCTCGTCCCCGTCAGGGTCCAGAGGCACATTTGCGTCCTGCCGGTCCTGCCGGTCCTGGTCGGCCGACCAGCGCCCCGGCCGCCCGGCCGCCGGTGTCGTAGGCGCCTCAGCCTGTTCTGTGGTGAGCTCCGTGGTCACCCGTGGCCGAGTGGGCTGCGACCAGGGGTCCTGCTCCCACTCACCGGACCGAAGAACGGGCGTCGGCTCATCCTCCAGACCAAAATCGCCGAAATCGAGGTCCTCGATGCCGCGATTTTCGGAGTCATGGTCGCTGGGAAGCAGATCCTCCGAATGCAGCGGCCGAGTGTCCGCCCATGGGTGCCGCGGCGGTTCACCGGCCGGCGGCGGCTGCATGGCGGTCACCAGCTCCTGATCAGGTACGGGTACAGGCGGAACATGTCGATCGGGGAAAGGCCGGGTGGGGAAGTCGTTGCGGTTCGGGAACGGCGGCGCGACACCCCCGAAACCATTACCGGGTCGGATATCCGGAGACGGTTGCGGGCCGGCCACGAGATAGCTGTTGAGATCCGACTGGACTCGCCGCAGCTCACGTTCCCGCCATGCGGCTAGCACCGCCTCGGCAACCTCGGTCTGGGTCTGGACAGTCGCTCGGGTCAACCGTTCGATCGCCGCGTCCTTGGCCTCGCGCCCGACCTGGGCCTCCAGATAGGCATCCTCCGCGTCCAACAGCTCCGTGGCCCGGCGCCGCCGGCTCAGCTCCTCCTCGGCGAGCAGCCGGTTCCGCTCGTCGATCTCGACAGCCCGTTCGTAGAGCGTCGGCGGCCCCAGCGACATCAGAAACTTGACGAGGATCGGGAGACACTCGATGGATGTGATGAAAAGCAGCAGGAGTAGATGAGCGGTGGCGAGAGTAGGACGCTTGGCTGTCAGCCGGTCAAGCGCCTCGATGCGGATGAGCATGCCGGTGTTGTCGGTGTTCTCGGCGTTGAACGCGGCAATGTCCGCGGCACGAGATTTCTCAAGATTGTCAAGCTGGGCGGTGACCGCTCCAAGATCCTGCTGGGCATTCGCCAGGGTGGACGCACGGGAAGCGCTCTGGTTCGCGCTCGCCGTCCTGACGGCATCGTCCAGCTGCCGCTGAAGATTGTCGAGATCGGCCTTGGCGTTGTCCCGGATCGCGACCTTCTCGTTGAACGCGATGCCGGCGCCGGCCTTACCGCTGCCGCACCCGGGCCGGCCTTCCTTCTCACAGACCACAGCCTGCTCCGCATCGTTGTACTTGCTTCTTGCGGCATCGACCTGTGGCTGTAGACGGGCCACCTCGGGATCCTTGCTCACGTCCAGAGCCGTGCCACCGGACTCGACTGTCGCCTTCAGCCTGGTCTGCTGGGCACTGAGATCGTTTATCTGCCTGGCGCGCTCGTCGTTCTGCATGGCACGGTCGAACTGGTCTGCGCTCTCCCGGTGAATGTCGACGAGCTCGGCCTGTATCTCCGGCTCGAAGATGCGCAGCACCAGCGGCGTCGAGATGACCAGGCCGATGAGCACGGCCAGTGCCAGCCGCGGAAACGCGATCAACAGGTTCTGGTACCAACGGTCCCGGCGTTGAACGGAGGACACCAGCCACCGGTCAAGACCCATGATCGCGAATCCCCAGGCTGTCCCGATCAGAAGGCAACCGGCAACCGGTATATGCAGCCCCATGTGCAGGGCGAACGCGCAGGACGCCGCGGCCATGGCCGACGTGGTCAGCACCGCGCTGCCGACACCGACGTACTTCGCCTGGTCGGTGGGGCATCGGGCCAGGATCTCGGGATTCGCCCCGGACAGCCAGATGAGGACTCGTCTCACGACCGGCGCTCCCGCCGACGAAGCCAGGCGGTCGCCCGTCCCCACGTTTCTTCCCGACCCCGGGCGGGATCCCGCCCGCCTCGCGGCATCCCCGGCCCCGCCATGCGCGACCCGATAATGTCCGACGCGGCCAGCGGAAACCGTGGATGCCCGACCCCTGCCAGCAGGGGGCTGATCTTTCCCCAACCCGTTATCGTCGCCGATCCCGCCGAGAAATCACCAGTCCGGGTAAAACCCAACCACCTTCGGTCACCGGCAACCCGACTACCAGGTGACGGCATACCAGGTGACGGAGGCAGCCCGCGTGGGGCGCGGGCCAGGGTCTCGGCCAGCTCATCCCGAACGCCGGGCTGGGCGGACGGCGACAAAACGCTGAGGCCCCCCGGCGGGGGCGGAATCCGCAGAAAACCGATGACCGGTGGGTTGAACACACGCATCACCCGTGTCTGCGCCTCGGCCGGGGGGCCGATCGGCCCGCGGGCCATCAGACGGAGGGATCGAGTGACCTCGAGCGCCACCGGGACCGACCCTGATGGCGGGAAGGTGCCGTAGTCCTCAACCATCACCTCGTCGGCGTGGAGTGCCGACCACCTCACGACGACTTCCTCGCCGACAACACCAGCGGATGGTTCCACGTCGACGAACTCGAACCAGGGCGCATGCGGAGCAGAGAACATGTTGCCTCCGGTCATACCTGCACGGTTCCTCAGGAGCCTCCGACGGATGACACCGGAGGGAGACCGGAATACCTCTGCAATGCCGAGACACCGCCAGGCCAGCGTTCCCCCCGAAGCGCTAGTACCGGGTCAGGTGACATCCGCCATAACATCGCGTAACCGAACAACGGCACGCAACCGAACAGCGGCAACCTGATCCAACACTTTGTTCAGCGTACCCCGCCCCCGCCTCACGGCTACCGATACCCGGCCACTTGTCCGGTTATCATGATTCCGGTGGGAACTGGTCGTCCGGGATGGTGCGAACGGTGGATCTGCGGGTTTCGGTTCAGTGGATGCGGGGGTCGGTCGGGCAGTCCAGGGCGCTGGCCCTGGTCAGCCCGCTGACCGACAGCCGGGCGGACAGGCGCACCTGCCCCGCCGAGTCGGTGAGGATGCCGGTCCAGCCGTCCGCCGCCTCGAACACGCACGCCTCATGGCCGTCGTCGAGCTGCCAGTACGGCGTGAAGTGCACGAGAACGGTCGCGACCCCCGGCCCGGCGAAGTCGACCGCGAGTGAGCTGACCCCGAGCTCGGTCAGTGTCGCGGGCCCCCGCACAAGACCCGGCGAGTCGGTGACCAGCCACACCTTCCAGTGGGCGTCCCGCCAGGCAAGTTCGAGGTAGGGCTGCCCGGCATCGAGGAGCTTCGCCTCCACGACCGCGGAGGAGTCCAGGTCCACATCCGGCACGGCCACATACCGGACGCCGCGCTCAAGCAGCCACTTGTGGTAAGTCTCGGCGGCAAGCGTGTCGTCGTAGAACAGCGAGTTGTACTTCATGTCCAGCTGCCGTTCCCAACCGCGGGCCAGTGGGACGTGCGGGGCGACGAACAACGCCTCCCAGTGCGCCCGGGTGAACGGGATCTCCACCCGACCCGCGGCCACCGGACCATGGTCAAGATAGTTGAGCAGGCCACTGTAGTAACCAGCCTGGCTGGAGGCGTCCCCGTAGGTGGCAAGCGCGCCGTGCACCGGCCCGATCTGCCAGCCGACCAGCGGTATCGCCACGACCAACAGCACCCGGGGACGCCTGGCCAGCAACATCGCCGCGACCGGACCCGCGAGCAGGGTCGCGGGTCGGGCGATGTTCCCGCCGATCTGCGTCGGCACGAAGAAGAAGACGGCAGCGGACGCGGCCCACAGCTTCAGACCTCGGCGGATCGCCACCTCCCGCCTCGGGACGACCACCAGCCCGGCGGTGATGAGCGCGAGCAGGGACAGGAACGTCATCGCGGGGAACGGCTGCACACCATGCTCGGGGAACGCCACTGCGACGGCGATGCCGCTCGCCGCCCCGACCAGCGGCAGCACACGGCGCCGGTCGAGCGTCCCGAGCAGGGCCATTCCGACCAGCAGCACGAATCCGCCGGCAAGTGGCGAGGCCAGCGACGACCCGATCGCGCCCACCCACGCCGCCTTCGTCCGCCGCTCCCGGACACCGAGCAGCGCAAACGCCCCGAAGGCCATCCCGAGGGCGAAGGGCATCCGCCCGACGACGAGGTTCGCCACCGTCGCTACGGCGAACCAGACCAGCGCCAGGTCGTGGCCGGCCGTGGTGGCCCGTCCGCGCAGCAACCGCGTCACGATCATCGTGGACGCGACGCATGCGAGGCAGCCGAGAACCTGGACCCCGAACAGCGCCCCGAGCGGCGGGAAGAGCACGCTGTAACCGGGTACGGTGTGCCCGCCGTACCACTGGTCGTCCCACAGCACGGCTCCACCGTGCTTGAACAACCACACGCGATATTCCTGCGCGGGGGTGTCCGGGCCGGTGAGCCCGAGCGCCACCGACAGCCCGCACAACACGGCAGTGATCAACCATGGGCGGCGGCGGACCACGGCGACGCCCACGACAACGGCCCGAACCGCCGGGTTCCGGTGCCCTGGACAGACTGTTGGAAGGGAGCTCACCGCCGGTGGCCCGGGTGCACCCAGCACGGTTTCGTGCAGCCCGGTTTCGTGCAGCCCGGTTTCGTGCAGCCCGGTTTCGTGCAGCCCGGTTTCGTGCAGCCCGGTGCCGAGCAGACCCACCCGACACCTCCCTGTGCCCGACATCCGCGAACCCGCTGACCGGAAATACCCGGTCAGCGCCGGTCCGGACCCCCGGCGACGGCTTCGGCGGGCGAAAACAAGGACTCCGCCCGCGGTTCTTCCCATGGTTGTGCCCGGTTCACGCCCACACGATGTGGCCGACGTTGGTAGGTACCCTTGCGTCGGTCACCGCCGTCCTCGCCGAAGCCCGACTTGGACCACGTAACCCGGACACGCTGAATCCCTCATCCTGGTGGGGGATTCTCCCATCCGACGTACCACCTGACGCTACCCGGGGCCGGCTGGCGGCGATCGCCGCTCTCGCCGTCATCACGCTGTGTCTATGCTGGTGCGCGCTCATCCGTACGGTCGTCCGCGCGGCATCGACACCGGCGGCCGAAGCCGGCCTCACCCCCCGACCGACACCTGTAACCGTCCGCCGGCTGGCCGCCACCTCACTCGCGTGGAGCCTGCCGTTCGCGCTCGGCCCGCCGCTGTTCAGCCGGGACGTCTACGCCTACGCCGGCCAGGGCGAACTCGCCCGCCACGGGCTCGACCCGGCAACCCACGGCATATCGGCGCTGCGAACGTTCGGCTCCCGGATGGACGGGTTCGTGCTCGCTGTCGACCCACGATGGCGCGACACCCACGCCCCCTACGGGGGTACGGCCGTGTTCGTCGAGAAAACCGCCGCGACGATCGGCGAC
>NZ_CAKKTK010000049.1:0-35368 GCF_920656135.1 Frankia sp. Cppng1_Ct_nod
TCTTGACCAACTTGCCGGAGAACTCACACGTCGCGACGAAGAACGAGTTGTCCGCGGCGAAGTCGATGTGGTCGACACCAGGGCAGCTGACTGGGATCTTCATCCGCAGCTGCCAGGTGTGCGGATCGTAGAAGTCCAGCCGTTGCAACGCCTCGGCCACGACGATCGCATATTTCCCGTCCGGGGTGAAGTACATGTTGTAAGGGTCCGCGACCGGAATGTTCGACCCTTTGATCCTGCCGGTGGTGGGGTCGATCGGGGTGAGACTGTTGGCCATGTCGTTGGTCACGTACAGCGTCGACAGATCCCAGGCCGGAACGACATGCTGGGGATTGCGGCCGGTCACGTATTGGTCGATCACCTTGAAGGTCGCCGGATCGATCACATCGACGGTGTTGCTGTCGCTGTTCGGAACGTAGACGAGGTGCTTCGCGTGACGAACAGCCGGACTGAACCGGTTCGCCCCGTCAAAGGCATACACATCGACCGGTTGTGAGCCATCGCCGTCTCCCGGGGGAGCCGATAGTGCCGCCGGATTCCCGTTCGCCGATACGTGAGATCGTGCCGGCACCGCGGCACGTATGGACGAGCCGGATCCTTCAGCGCAGGCCGCTACCACCGTGGCCCACAGGGCGACAACGACTGCCAGGCGCAACACCCGGGGCAGTCGAGCATCATCGTTGGTCCACACAGGCACGCTCCGATTTCGGACGAGACCGGCGGCAAGAAGCGTAACGGCGTCCGTCCGAGTGGTACCCGGTGACCCCTCCGTCACACGCCCCACCGGTCAACAGGTGGGTCCTGCACCCGTTTCCCGAAACAAAAAGGTCAACGGAACTACCGGTCCGGGCATTTCAGCGTATGCGCCCGGACCACCGGGATCTACGTGATACTCGGGACGCGGATGCGCTACCCGTGCCGATACAGGCAATCACGCGCCCGTCGTCATACAAAACCTGCGCGACGAACGGACCCAGTCCCTGACGAAGGTCAGCTTCCACTACGGCGGAATCGTCAAGGAGTTCCCGACCGCGCCCAAGGACAGCTTCTTCGTCGCGAACGCCGACCACGTCGCCCGGACGACTCCAACCCGGCGGTCGGCGCCTTCCTGGTCACCGGCAACAACACCGCTGCGCCACGGCTCGCGTCCTGGCTACGGGACGTAGCAGGACCGGATGCTGTCGTCACCGACATCACCGGTACGAGACAGACGGTCGGTTCCAGTCTCACCGCCGTCGACCTCGCCGGCATCTCCCGCGTCGAGCTGGGTTTCGCGCTACTGCTCGTCGCGGCGTCGGGCGCGCTGCTCAGCAGCGTGCTTGTCACGGTCCTGACCGCAGTGTTCGACCCTCCGCCTCAGACAACGACCTGATGGCAGGCCACGACTGGGAGCACGAGCCGGATGACGGCGCCGCCGTCGGGATGGTTCAAGGCGGTCGCGGTGCCACCGTGAGCAGTCATGAGGGAACGGACGATCGGGAGCCCGAGGCCCGGCTCCGCCACGGTCGCGGGTACGCGCTGTATCGGCGCGGCGGAACCGGTCACGGTCCGCGACCACCACGAGATCGCCCGGTACGTCAAGGCGTACCGACACCGTGATGGCGCCCACCGTACCCACGCCGTTGAGCAGGTCCGCCCGATGGACCGAGGCGCCAACAGGTCACTCACGGACAACGCCGCGGGGCGCAGTACGGCGGAGCCTCCGCCCACCCGGGCGAGCAGGAGCATGCCCTCGGCGAGCCGGATCAGGCGGTCGGTCTCCTTGCCGGCCTCGGCGACGAACCCGCGTTCCCGGGTAAGAGCCCCGCCTGCAAGCGCATGAGCAGTCCGTTGAGGGTGGTTGCCAACGCCGCGATCTCGTCGCGGGTCGCGGGAATCTCCAAAGTGGCCGCCGTATCGTGCTCACTGATCTCGACAACCTGCCGGCGCATCCGTTCCACCGGTCGCAGCGCCGCTCCCGCCAGCGCCCAGGCCTGCGAGCAGTATCGCGGGCGGCGCACCGACGATCAGTACATCCCGCGCGTGGTCCTCAGCGGTGTCGGTGATGTCGGTACCCATACCTACGACGGCGATCACCGGGCCGGTGGCCGCACGCACCGGGGCTCCCAGAAGCCGTGTCCGCTCCTTCAGGATCTCCTTGGTGATGAACAGTGGGCCGGCCCGGGTCGCGGCGATCTGTTCCGCGGTCAGCAGCGGCCTGTCCCCACGGGCAGGCGCAGCCGGTAACCGGCACCGCGTACCGTCTCCAGCTGTTCGACTCCGAACGGCCGATCGATTTTACGCCTGAGGTACGCGACGTACTGGTCGACCACGTTCGACATCCCGTCATAGGCGAAGTCCCAGACGTGCTCGAGGATGCGCGTGCGGGTCAGGACCTCGCCCGGGTGACGCATGAACAGCTCGAGAACCGCGAACTCCTTGGGAGACAGGTCCAGCTCGGTATCGCCGTGGCTGGCCCGGCGCGCGGCCGGATCCAGGCGGAGGTCACCGGCGCGCAGCTCGGTCGGACGTTCCGCCATACCGCGACGGATCAGTGCCCGGAGTCGCGCGGACAGTTCAGCGAAACTGAACGGCTTCGGGACGTAGTCGTCGGCACCGGCGTCCAGTCCCCTGATCCGGTCGGAGATGTCACCGCGGGCGGTCAGCATCAGCACCGGCGACCAGCGCCCTGCCGCCCGCACCTGCCGGCAGACCTCGAAGCCGTCGATGCCCGGCAGCATCAGGTCCAGCACGATCGCGTCGTAGGGGATCTCGGTTGCCTGCCAGACCGCATCAGGCCCCTGCCTCACCACGTCGACGGCATAGCCCTCCTCCTCCAGGCCACGCTTCAACAACGCCGCCATCCGGAGTTCGTCCTCCACCACAAGAACACGCACGGCCCGGAGCCTAGGGTTCCGATGATGTGAGAATCATGTGAATCGATCGGAATCGAATGCCCTCACACATGATCGGCAGAAACCTGCGCCTGGCATCCCTTCTGCCTGCGGTACTCCAGCACGACCGGGACCGCCGAGGCCACGACGATTCCCACCGTGATCGGGATGATGTAGGCGTCAATATGGCTGGAGCTGCCGAGCGCGTAACCCAGCAGAGTCACCCCGAGCGCCCACAGGAGCCCACCGACTGCGTTCCATACTGCGAACACCGCAAAGCCGACTCCGGTTACTCCAACCACCGGGTTCATGAAGGTGCGTACCACTGGAATGAACCTCGCCAGCACGATGGCCTTCCCGACCCCGTATCGTTCCAGGACCTCATGAGCCCGGTCGACGTTCTCCCTCCTGAACATCCGCGAGTTCGGGCGGTCGAACAGGACTGGTCCAACGTGCCGGCCGATCAGGTATCCCGTCTGGGCACCGAGGACCGCGGCCACGCTCATACCAGCAAGCACGGGTCCAAGTGACAGGTGGGGGTTGCCCGACCCCACATCCGTGGCGCAGAATGCCCCGGCGAGGAACAGCAGCGAGTCGCCTGGGAGGAAGAACCCGACAAGGAGCCCGGTCTCTGCAAAAATGACGGCAATGATGCCGGCCGTACCAAACGTGGACACCAGCGACGAGGCGTCGAGCGGATTGATCGCCAGCAGAGTGGTCATGAACGGAAAGACTAGAAAGACCCTGCCGCAAGTACCTCCCGACCGTGCGTACCGACCACCACGGACGCCCAGAAACCGGTGCTGACCTGGAACTCTATGCTGGGACGTCCATTGAGGAACTCACATGAGGCAGCCGCCGGGCGGTCTCCGACGCTTCCAGGTCGGGCAGAAGTGACCAGCGACCAGCGACCAGCGACCAGCGACAGTTCGGGATCACAGGGTGATGAAGGTAAGGCCGTTGGTTTTCAGCCGGGGTAGGACGGTGCGCAGGGCCTCGACGGTCTGGGCACGATTCCCCCCGCCGTCGTGACAGAGCAGGATGTCACCGGGACGCGCCGCGAGGAGACGCTGGATGATCGGCGTGGGGCCGGGACGGGCCCAGTCCTTCGGGTCGATGTCCCAGTCGATCGGGGTCATACCGTAGCGTGCGACGGTGGCCAGCACGGTGGGCGACCAGTCCCCGCCGGGGGCGCGGAACAGCTGTGGCGTGGTAGCCGCGGCGTCCACGATGACGGACTGGGCTTGAACGATCTCCTTGTCGATCTGCGCGGGAAGGCGACGGGAGAACGGCTGGGGGTGGGTCATGGTGTGGTTGCAGAGGCTATGCCCCTCGACGATGATCCGCCGGACCAGGCTACGTTGCGCGTGCGCCTCGATACCGACCAGGGAGAACGTGGCCTGCGCGCCGTGGCGGCGGAGCAGGTCGAGGACCTGGGGTGTCCAGTGTGGGTCCGGACCGTCGTCGATGGTCAGGGCCACCGCGTTCGAAGGAGCGTTCGGGAGCAGGTCATGCACCTTGTACACGGGCCTGGCGCGCACCGGCACCGCAGATACCGCCGGCAGACCCGGAAGGGTCGCCATCCCGTCGGGGTCGGTGGCGGCGTTCGGGGAGAAGGAATCGGAGCGTTGCCCCTCGGAAGGACCCGGGAGGGGTGTCGCGTGCGCGGGACTGGAACATCCAACGAGTCCGCCCGCAGCCACCCCCACCACACCGGACGCCGCCCACGCAAGCATGCCGCGCCGCGAGATACCGACATCCCGGGTCTGCTCGGACCGCCCGCCGGTCACGCGACGGTACTCCCGGCGGTAAGAGGGAAACTTCCACGGCCGCCCACAACACCCATACCGATTCCGTCGGGTGAAGGAAGGCAGCAGCCACGCCCGAAGTCCACGATCCGTTCCAAAAGACGCCTACCTGACACCACGAACAGAGCCTACGCGAACCAGACCTCCCCCTCCGAAGACAGACCGGACAACTCACGCACCGGCACCGGCTCCTCGCCCCGGGCACGACCCACCACCCGGTTACGATCAATTCATCAGCAGTCAAGTCGACTTCAACCCTGGATGGAGGAGTTCCCATGGGATTGGGCGAGTTCGGTCCATGGCATCTACTGATCGTCGCGGTGGTCTTCGTGCTCCTGTTCGGCTCCCGGAAACTTCCCGACGCGGCCCGCTCACTGGGACGGTCACTGAGAATCTTCAAGGCGGAGATCCACGGATTGCGCGACGACCCGCCCGGCGACTCCCCCACAACACCAGCGGTAACCGGCGACTCCCCACAGACCGGCACGACCAGCAAGGACGGCCAACCAGTCGGCATCCACCCCCAGGCTGAGGCATCGAGCGGCGGTTCGTGAACAGACCGAGGCACTCATCGGCTGGTGGCTCGACCGCACCACCGGCCTGTTCCGTCCCACCGCGGCATCGAACGACACCGGCACGAGAATGTTGCGCTTCCGATTTTTGCGTGGTGGATGCGCGGTGTTCGTGTCGCACATCCACCACCGGCGGGGTGGGGGACGGGTTTCGTCGTGTTCTGCCCCATACGGGGGGATCCGGGATTTCTGCGGGCAACGTTCGGCAGGACGCATGCGTCCCGTACGATCCGACCTTCACAACACCGTCATCGCCACAATCGGGTGAGCCCTCGACCACGATCAGTCCGAACGTTCACCCTCAGTCGGGCAGCGGGATCACCACACCGGTATCGGCATCAACATTGCCGCTCCAGACACCGCCGGGGGCGTTACTCGTCTTCGTCCATCCGGGATACAGATACCCATCGGCCCCATAGTCTGGGAAGACGCGGCTGGAAAAATGATTGTTGGTAACCCTGATGTTGAAGGATCCCGCGTGGCCGTAACTGGAATAGATGGTGAAGGCTCCACCGGCCAGCAGATTGTCGTCGATCGTCACATCATGGGTGCTGCCGTACTCGGTACCGAACTGAATGGCGCCAGCCATGTCGTGCGTCGGCTCAAAAATGATGGTGTTATGCTCGAAGGTGATGTTACCGGTTCCGCCCAGCGTCTGAGACCCGTCGACATGTTCACCGGCAGCAGGCTGGACAAAGTCATGGATGTAACTGTCCTGGATACGATTATCACCGTCCGGATGAACACCATCGAGGAAGCCGTGGAGATTGTCACGTAAAAGGGTCCAATGCTGGCCTCGAACAGCGGCGTCAGGGGGCGCGGGCGGCGCAAATTCGGAATCCTGAACGGTGACACCGGCATCAGGGTAGCTGTCGTCCACACTCACCTGGTTTGTACCGGCGTTGGTGAAACGACAGTTCTTTATCAGTACATTCTTCGCCCGGATGATCAGCATGTCGTCGTAGCCGCTGCCCGTGTTGCGATCGATAAGCTGGCCGTCTATGACCGCACCATCCTGCGTGATGATCATAGGGCCCGTGTACGGGGTAAGACGGATACCGGCGGGAACACCGGTGGTGGCGGCGTTCGGGAACGTGGCGGCGACGGCCGGCTGCCCACTCGGCGCCGGCGTCACACCGGCGGAGGCCGACGGTGTCGGTGTCGGTGTCGGTGTCGCCCCGGAACCCAGCGTCGGCTTACAGCCGACGAGCCCACCCGCAACCACTACCGCGGCTCCGACGAGTAGCGGCACAAACCGTTTTCCCACACGGCGGTATAAGCCCACAGTGAATTCTCCTCCTTGCACTGACCCGCCGTCGGGATCACGGCTTAGACCCTCCGAACAGGACAGTAGCGCGTGACCCCTCTACGTACATCCCGGTCGCGTCCCGGGTCGGGTACAGGCCGTGCGTGCCCTTACCGGTGGGCAGGAACCCGATGTTGACAAACCGGACCGGGTCGACGGAGCCGAGGGTACGATCCTGCGCCGGGAGTGATCGTAGGCGGTGCATATCGTGGAGCGGCAGAAACCGCGGACACCGGAACGCCGGTCAAGTTTGGAGCGGTCCCGGGAATCGGAGAAGAGAAAGGGCGCCCAAGCCGATGCACCAACTTCGGCAGCCGATCGGTCAGTGGCTGTGGTAATGGTAGAGGCGTGGCGTGCAAGCACTGCGGAGGGCAGGTGACGAGCGTGATCCAGCTTCTCGCAGGCGCAGCGCCGCTGACGGTCGGGAGCTACCACGGGCCGGTGCGCCCATCCCTGGGGCAGGTGTGGACCATGCGGAGGCTGGACCCGGTCGCGCTCGCTCTGATCACGATGGCTGCCGCGGGCTACCTGTGCGGCGTGGCACGTGTCCACTCCGGCGGCGGTCGATGGCCGGCAGTCCGGACGGTCGCCTTCCTCGGGCCAGGTCTGACCAGCCTCCTCGTGCTGACGATGGGCTGGCCCGGTGTCCACGTCCACGTCCACGTTCTGTTCTGGGCCTACATCGGCCAGATCCTCGGGCTCTTCCTGGTCACGCCTGTGTTTCTCGCCGTCGGCCGGCCCGCGGCGCTCGCCCGTGCGGCACTTCCCACTCTCGCCCCGGCATGGGTTGCCCGACTGGGCGGAAGCCGGCTCGATCACACCGCCCACACCGCTCACACCGGGCCGGCGCAGCCGGATTCGACCGGCCATCAGACCGGGGCCCCACCGCGCCGGAACACACCGCGCCCTGGTGGGAGGTGGATGCACGGGTCTTCGGCTCCCATCGGGCGGCGCTCCTCCAACGCCACCCGCCTACGCCCGAGCCCGGGCTCGACCAGTAACAGCGGACCCGCCAGGTAGCGATCAGAGGTCGGTGTGCAAAGGTTCGTCGGCGATCAGGATGCGCTCCAGCACCCGGGGAAAGTCGCCGTAATTGCGTACCGCGTAGTGCACCACGGCGCGGTTGTCCCAGAAGGCGATCGAGCCGGGTTGCCAGGAGAACCGGACCTGGTTCTCCGGCTTCCGGTACTGGTCGATGACAACCGTCAGCAATTCCTTGCTCTCGGCCCGGTCGAGCCCGATGAGCGACGGCCGTTGCGTGAAGTTCACCCAGAGAATCTTCTCACCGGTCTCGCGGTGCACCCGTACGATCGGGTGCGCGACGATCGGGTAGTCGTGACCGGAGGCGTTCAGCGCGGCGCGGTAGTCGTGGACGACGTGGAGCTCGGCCAGACGTTCCTTCACCTCGTCGGGCAGCCCGTTGTAGGCGAGCCCAGCGTCGACCCAGATCGTGTCACCGCCCACCTCCGGCACGGTCACCGCACGCAGCACCGCGCCCCAGGTCGGCACCAGCCGCCAACTGGTGTCGGAGTGGTAGCCGTCCCAGACGTCGTCGGCGTCCAGGGTGGCATATATCTTTTCGTACTCCTTGAAGTTTTCCGCCGCGATCGGCTGGATCGCCGTGATGCCGTCCGTGCTGGTCCTGCTCACGCCGGGGTGACTGTACAGCGGACCGAAGCGCCGCGCGAACGCCTCGTGCTCGGAACGGGTCAGCTCCTGGTCACGGAAGAAGACAACCTTGTGCCGCAGGATCGCGGCCTTTATCTCGTCACGCACCTCATCGGTCAACGGATAGCGGAGATCGATGCCCGTGATCTCCGCGCCTATGGTCGGCTGCAACGGCCGGACGGTCAGGTCATCGACCTGAAATGGATTGATGTGAGCGACAGCAGTCACGTAGGTTCCTTTCCATGATTTCCGACAACGTGATTCATCCGCACGGCTCGCCCGTCTGCGACCTTACAGGTATCGACGACGTGGTAAGTAGCGGAAAAAGAGTTCACATACGTTCACCGCAAGCCAGGCGCGAAGGCTAATTACGGAACGCGAAAAGAGAAAAGCGGGCCGACCGGGCAACGGCCCCGTGATATCACCGCCGGTTCAGCGACAGGCCGCGCCGGACACCAGGGCCAGATCCACAAACAGCCGCACTGTGAGGTCGACTCCCCTGCTCATATACATAGTAGAACACGCGACACACCCCCCTGTCCATAGTCGATAAATACAGTGGAGAAAGTTGAGCAGCACAAAACCCACCTCGCCCGGAAGTAGTCAGCCACCGGTTGAACGGGCGGGTGCCCGGTCGCTCGAATCCACCGACTGGCGGACCAACGGGAGCACGCCCTCGGCGAAGGCGTACGCCTCCTCCAGGTGGGGATAGCCGGACAGCACGAACTCCTCGATCCCGACCCGTCGGTAATCCGCGATCCGTTCCGCCACCTCCTCGTGGCTGCCCACCAGCGCCGTACCCGCGCCACCGCGAACCAGCCCGATACCCGCCCACAGGTTGGGCGCGACGAGCAGCCGGGAACGATCGCCGCCGTGCAGATCGAGCATCCGGTGCTGACCGATCGACTCCAGCGCCCGAAGGTGGCGCTGACCGGCCGCGACGGCAGTCGCGTCAAGTCCCGCGATGAGGCGTTCCGCGTCGGCCCACGCCTGTGCGGCAGTGTCCCGAGTGATTACGTGCAGCCGGATACCGAACCGGATCGCGCGCCCGCACCGCTCGGCCGCTTCGCGGACCCGGTCGATCTTCTCCGCCACCTGGGCTACCGGCTCACCCCAGGTGAGATAGACATCGGCGTGACGCGCCGCGACACCGACCGCCGCATCGGACGACCCACCGAGGTAGACGCGCGGCAGTGGATCGGGCGGCTCGCGCAACAGACCCCCCTCGACGTCGAAGTGGCGGCCGTGGTGGTCGAACGTCTCCCCGCGCCACGCCGCGCGCACCACCGTGAGGAACTCCTCGGCCCGCGCGTAACGCTCGTCGTGGTCGAGCCGGTCGCCGTACCCGCGCTGCTCGGCGCCGCTGCTGCCGGTCACGACGTTGAGCATCAGCCGGCCGGCCGACAGCCGCTGGAAGGTCGCCGCCATGTGCGCGGCCAGCGCCGGTGCGATCAGTCCGGGCCGGAACGCCACCAGGAACCGCAGGCGGCGAGTGTGCGGGATGAGCGCCGCGGTGACCACCCATGCGTCCTCGCAGTGCGCACCGGTCGGCGTGAGGACTCCGGCGTAACCGAGCGTGTCGACGGCCCGAGCGAGCTGCGCGAGGTAGTCCATCGACGCTGGGCGGTTGCCGGGCGCGGCGACCGAACCCGGCGCACGCTCACCGATACCGAGCCCGTGTGCCCGGCCACCGAGAGTACGGCTGTCCCCGCCGGTCGGCAGGAACCAGTGGAACACCGGGCCGCCGGCATCGATATGGCGATCGCGAACAATAATTCCGGTCATGTAGACCCTCATGCTCCTTTGATCCGGCGCCTCTGAGCTGGATCTCATCCGCCCAGATCCCCGCCTGCTGTCGCTCTTATTACCGGGCACTCCCACGCGTGGACGGCCCAGGACGCATCGGGACGGGCAACACCGGATACAGGCTCCGTGGGCTGCGATGGACGGCATCGAGCACCGTTGCGCCCGCCGCGACCGCGAGTGCCTGCGGGCCGAAACGGCTGGACAGCACTGTACGCTCGGGGTCGGTACACACCCGTGAATGCGCGGCGATCTCCTCATACAGGTCGGCCAGCAGCTCCGGCAGGAAGATCGTGGTGTATTCGGTGAATACGAGCACCTCAGGGTCGATCATGTCCAGGAGCATGGCCACCACACGGCCGATGAGACGAAGACGGTCCCGCAGGAGCGTCCGTGCGCGGGGGTCGCCTCCCCGGACCGCCTCCGTCAGGCTTCCCAGGTCCGGTGTTGGGATCATTCCGTCCCGGACCGCCCGCTTCACCAGGGTCTGTTCGGAAATCGCAGCCTGTACGCAGCCGGACCGGCCGCAGGGGCAGGTCACCGGCACGTCCGATAACGACAGGTGGGCAACGTCCCCCGCGCCGGAGTGCGGACCGCGGTGCACCGTACCACCCGTGGCGATCGCCGCGTCGACGACGTTACCGACGAACAGGTGCACCAGGCTTCGTCGTGCCCGTGGATCCCCGAACAGGATCTCGGCCTGGGCGAGGGCACGGGCGTGGCCGTCCACGTAGACCGGCAGGGTCGTCACCGCGGCGAGCGCCTGGCAGACCGGGACGTCACGCCAACCCAGCAGGCCGTGTTCGACGATGACACCGCGCTGCGGATCCACCCGGCCACCGGTGACCACGCCAAGGCCGATCGGGCGGTTTCCCCGGGCGTGCCGCGCCATGAAACCGGGCAGGTGCCCGCCGATCTGTCGGAGCACCTCGACGGCGACGCCCTGATGGGGGATGTTTTCCTGGGCCAGTACCCGGCCGCGCAGGTCCACCAGGCTGAACGTGATGAACGGCACCGCGATGTGCACACCGCAGGCGACGTGGTGCCGGGTGTCGATGTCTAGGGGAATGAAGGGCCGGCCGGCGCGGGGTGGGGTACTGGGAGGCGGTAGTTCCCGCAACAACCCGAGCGAGATCAGATCCGCGGTCTGCCTCGACACGGCTGCCGGGCTGAGCCCGGTCGCCCGGCCGACGAGGGTGCGGGCCACCGGCCCGTGGTCGAGCACGGCACGCAGAACCGCCGCGGCGGAACCGGTGGTGTCGGGGTGACCCGCGACGGTGGGCTGCGTCGGAGCCTGGCTGTGTCTGTGCACCGGCACGGGGTGTCCTCCTTGCGCCGCGGTGGCGCGCGCAGACGCGGCGGAGCCACGGCGCTGCGGTCACGGGTCCACGCGCGGACGGGCACCCGGACACTCCTCGCTCCGTCCGCATTCCAGAAACGGCAGAGTCCGGTGCGGAAATGTCCGGAACGGGTGAAGGTCTTCACGAATGTCAACGGTTGGTCACGCCCGGATGGAGTGACCGGGTCGGATCAGGCCGACGAACAGAGCGCACTCGCCACTCGACGCAGGTCGATGTGGACGCGACAGACCAGATAGGTGCACCCCCTCATATCGGTGATGGTAAGGAGGTCCACAAATATTGTCAACCGACTTGGTAGGAAAATATGCTCACGCGCAGTGGATATGCCTGTCACACATGGCGGCAGATGAGCCGACGGCGGAAACCGGCTGCTCCCGGACCGGGCATACGAATCCGCCCCGTCGCCGAAACGAACCGGCAACGGGGCGGACGAACTACCTGACGGGCGCGGGCCGGTTACGCCGCGAGCGGTGTGTAATGCGAAGCGTCGTCACCTTCGATGGTGTAGCTGCGCCGCCCGTCCGCCCCCACCGGCACACCACCGGCCACGGTCACCCGGTGCAACAGTCGCGGGAGGTCACCGTAGTCGTCAACCGCGTAGTGC
This sequence comes from Frankia sp. Cppng1_Ct_nod, assembly GCF_920656135.1. Taxonomy (NCBI): domain Bacteria; kingdom Bacillati; phylum Actinomycetota; class Actinomycetes; order Frankiales; family Frankiaceae; genus Frankia; species Frankia sp. Cppng1_Ct_nod. Next base: position 11,996 of record NZ_CAKKTK010000049.1, read on the forward strand.
TGGGTGATCCGGTTGTCGAAGAAGGCGAGGTCGCCAGGTGCCCACCGCCAGCGGACAGTGTTCTCCGGGCGGGTGACATAGGCCTGTAGAAGACGGAGGATGTCGCGGGACTCTGTCGTGGACAAATCGACGATTCGCTGCGCGAAGCCGCCGATGAACAGGCCCCTCTCCCCCGTTTCGGGATGTACGCGGACCACCGGGTGAGCGGTCCGGTATTTCCGGGAGACGAATATCTCACGGAAGGCCTTCGTCTTCTCCGAGTCCGCCGGCGGTATCGCGTAGTCGTAGTCGTTGGTGTGCTCCGCCCAGATCCGGTCGGCCAGTTCGCGGAGTTCACCGGGCAGGTCCCGGTAGGCGGCCGCGGAGTTCGCGATGAGAGTGTCGCCGCCATAGGGAGGGACCACGATGCTGCGCAGCGTGCTCGCGGAGGGGGGGCTGACGACGAAGGTGACGTCGGTATGCCAGTTGTTGGCCCGGCCCTCAGCCGAATCGACCCGCAGCACGTTCGGACTGCCGTCCAGTGACGGGACGGTGGGATGCGCCGTGGTGAGCTCACCGAAGCGCGCGGCGAAACGCTGCTGGCCGGTGTCGTCCAGCTTCTGACCGCGGAAGAACAGTGCCTTGTACTCCAGCAACGCCGCCCGGATCGAAGCGATCGTGTCGTCGTCGAGATTCTCGCGAAGGTCCACGCCGACCACTTCGGCGCCGATCCGTCCGGCAACCCTCCGGAGGTCGAAATCCGTACCTGTGACGGTCATGATTCTCCTTGGTCGATCGTCCGGGATGCTCAGTGGTCCCCGCCGGCGAGGAACGGCTGCCCGGTGACGAGTTCGGACTGCTTTCCGTCGACGCCGACGGGAATGTCACCGACGAGCGTGACCCGGTACAGCACCCGGTCGAAGTCGAGATGATTGAGATCGGACGGCCCGAGGTGCGCGGTAGCCCGGTTGTCCCAGAACGCGACGTCTCCCGGCTGCCACCGGAACCGCACCGTGTACTGCGGTCGGGACACCTCCTCGTAGAAAAGTTCGAGCAGCCTGCGGCTCTGGCGGGACGAAAATCCGATGATCTCGTTCTCGCCCGCGGTGAAGCTCGGGCTGACGAACAGGGCCCGCTCGCCTGTCTCGGGATGGACGCGGACCACCGGGTGGATCGCCACCAGTGGCTCGGCGGCGACTCTCCTCGCATAGTCCGAGTCGGCGGCGAACAGCCGGCGGTTTCCACCGAAACTGTGCCTGGCCCGCAGCTGGTCGGCCAGGCTCCGCAGCGGAGCTGGCAGGCCCTCGTAGGCTGCGACGAGGTTGGTCCAGGCGGTGTCACCGCCGTACGGCGGGACTATGTCGGCACGCAGGATGGATCCGGCCGGTGGGTTCACCAACGCTGTGACGTCGGTGTGCCAGCCGTTGTCATACGTCACCTTCCGCGTGCCGAACTTCGCCTCGTAGCGCCGGCTGTCAATAGGCAGGATCTGCGGGAAGCCGTCCGGCGGCGCGTCCTCGTAGGGATGGGCAGCCGTGAGCTCACCGAACTTCGCCGCGAAGGCGATCTGCTCAGCGTGACCGATCGACTGGCCGCGGAAGAAGACGACCTTCCAGCGCAGTAGGGCGGACCGGATCTCGGCGACCGTCTGGTCGTCGAGATCCCGGCTCAGATCGACACCATGAACCTCAGCCCCGGTATAGCCGGAGAGAGGTCGGACGTCGATCCCCAGTTCGTGCACGACGTGTGTCATCGTCAGGTGCTCCAGGGTCGAGATGGACTGGTGGAATGGTGGGTGGAAAGTAGGCAGAGCGCCGCTGCCAGCCGTGACGGACCGTTCGTTCACGTTGACCGGGACGGCCACGGAACCTGGGAGTCCGGTCCGGGACGGCCCCTTGGACCGCGGCACCGCCCCGGACAGGTCGAACAGCCCCGAGAACGCGGACATCACAACGTCACTGCCAAGCGGACGGGAGGCCGCCGTGGTGATGGAACCGGCTACGGCCGCCTGTCGCTACCGACCGTGTCTGCCTGGCGGCGCGGGCACGGTGGCGGAACAGGGCGGGAGGTCCGCCGCCCGACATCGCCGTGCACTCCCTGCGGTGGTGTCGGACCGGTGGTGGCACATAGTCGTGCATGCACGACTATGTGCCAGGCGTCCGGGTGGCGCACAGTCCGTTCCGGCCATGGCGCCATGGTCAGCTCCCCCTGCGGAGCGGGTCAACGTTTAGCAGTGCGGTGAAAATAATTGGGCCACCGCCGGGGTGACGGACTCCTGGCGCCGGAGCAGCCGGAGTTACCTCCCCGTCACTATGTCGGATAACCGCCCCCCGGCCAGGGCCGTCGATCAGGTCGGCTGACGACCCACCTTGACAACCCACCATTTTGGCCTACATAGTCGCCAACGTGCAGGCCAGGCGATTCTCGATCCGGCGGACGGTGGACCATGTCCACGTCGCCAGTGATCTGTGTTGCCCCTGACGCGGTCTGCCGCTCTCCGGCGTTCGTGGTGACACGCCAGTAGCCACCTAGCCGGAGGCGTCTGCTGCCCGTCAGTGCCGACGGTGCATCCGGTCCGACAGCCGCTCACGGCTGTGAACGGCGACCCGGCTGTTTCAGGCGGTAGTGATATTAACCCATCCGCAGCCGAACACACCACGGTCTTTTCCTGCCGTGGCGATGCCGTCGTGTTACCAGCGGCTGTGTTGTCAGCGACCGAGAACTGACCCATTCTCGTCGCCCTTTTCTGCTTCTCTCTGCAGGTTCTCCTGCGTGCTGAGCACGCTGACGGCGCCGGCCGCTTTTGTTTCACACATGCAGATGCGACCTCGTCGCGACCGGTTCCGTTCAAACCGCTCAAACCGCCCGCCCCAGGCACGGCCGGCGACCCGCACCGATAGTTTAACCGCCCTCACACAAAGGATTCACCATGTTTTGCCCCATCCGCAGGAAATCCAAGGCCCTCGGAGTCGCCGCAGCCCTGGCCGTGACCGCCCTGACGGCAGTGGCCTGCGGCGGCGGCAGTGGTTCGGGTTCGGGTTCGGGTGCCGAGCAGACCGAGCTGCGCTACCAGGGCTCGGTCGGCCAGGTCACCCCTGCCGAGCTCGCCGCCGACCTCGGCTATCTCGGCCCGATCACGCTCAAGTGGATCGGGAACACCATCAGCGGTCCGCAGGACATCCAGGCCACCACCACCGGTGACACCGACTTCGGTGGTGCCTTCAACGGCGCCATCATCAAACTGATAGCAGCCGGCGCTCCGATCAAATCGGTGATCAGCTATTACGGGGTCGACAAGGATTCCTATATCGGCTATTTCGTGCCGGAGAAAAGCCCGATCTCTTCCGCCCGCGACCTGATCGGCAAGAAGATCGGAGTGAACACGCTCGGCGCACATCTCGAAGCCGTCCTGGACGCCTACCTCAAGAAGCAGGGCCTCAGCACCGAGGAAATCAAGCAGGTCGTTCCCACGGTGGTTCCGCCGGTCAACACCGAACAGACACTGCGTGCCGGGCAGATCGACGTCGCCGCGCTCGGCGGAATCCTCCGGGACAAAGCCCTGGAACGAGGGGGCCTCCGCCAGCTGTTCAGCGACTACGAGCTCTTCGGGACTTTCTCCGCAGGCAGCATCGTGCTACGGAATGACTTCATCAAGAAGAACCCGAAGACGACCAGACAATTCGTCGACGGCGTCGCCAAGGCAATTGAGTGGTCCAAGACACAACCGCGCGACGTCGTGGTCGCACGGTTCGAGCAGATCATCGAAAAGCGGGGCCGCAATGAGGACAAAACCGCGATCAAGTTCTGGAAGAGCTACGGGATAGCCGGGCAGGGCGGACGCATCCAGGACCAGGAGTTCACCCGCTGGATCGATTTCCTGCGGGACCGCGGCGAGCTCAAGAAGAACGTCGCACTGACCGACCTCTACACCAACGAGTTCAACCCGTTCCGAGCTGCCACCGGCTCCTGACCCCGGCAGAAGGCGGGTGGTTTCCGGTGCGCTGAGCCGTGCTGGGAACCACCCCGGCTCCGCAGTGAGGGTGAATGAACGTGAGTACGATCGCATTCCAATCCGTCACCAAGAAGTTCACCGTCCGGGCCGACACCCGACCACGCGGCACAAGCAGCGAGTTCACCGCGATCTCCGGTGTGGACCTGGACATTCGCAGCGGCGAGTTCCTCGTCCTGGTCGGGCCGAGCGGGTGCGGCAAGTCCACCCTGCTCGATCTCCTCGGCGGGCTGACCAGACCCAGCAGCGGACGCGTTCTCGTTGATGGTGTCCCGGTCTCGGGGCCGGGTCTCGACCGCGGGATCGTCTTCCAGCAATATGCACTCTTCCCATGGCGGACCGCGCTCGGGAACATCGCGTTCGGCCTCGAAGCCAAACGCGTCCCGAGATCCGAACGTTCGGCCCGGGCCAGAAGCTACCTGGACCTCGTCGGGCTGACCGGATTCGAACGTCGCTATCCGCATGAACTGTCCGGAGGCATGAAACAACGGGTGGCGATCGCGCGCAGCCTCGCCTACGACCCCGCGGTGCTGCTCATGGACGAGCCGTTCGCCGCGCTCGACGCCCAGACCCGGGAAACACTACAGGACGAACTACTACGAATCTGGGCGAAAACGTACAAGACCATCCTTTTCATCACACACTCAATCGACGAAGCCGTATACCTCGGTCAACGGGTCGCCGTGATGACGTCACGACCCGGCCGCATCAAAGAGATCATCGACATCCCTCCCGTCGGTGCGGCCAGCGACGACCCCCGATCCGACCCGGAGTTCGTGCACTACCGGCACCTGGTCTGGGAGCTACTCCACGACGAGGTCGCCAAGGCACAGCAGGCCGAACGCCGGATCGACGTCCCGCGCGGGCGGGACGCGCCGGTCCAGCCACCGCATGCAGCACCGGACCCGGTACCGGTCGGCGTGAGGTCACCCGAAACCGCCAGGAACAGCGTTGTCGGGGAAATCGAGACGGCCGGGACGGACAAGTATGCCCGGAAAGAGGTGACCCGTGTCGGCAACCATCGATGACAGCATCGGATCGACCGTGATCGTGACCGAACCCGTGCTCGACACCGCTGAGCCCGCCAGGCCGCCCGGTCGGCGATGGTGGGTCGCGCCGCTACGGGTCACGGCCGCTGTTCTCCGCCGTAGCGTGGCGATCGTCGTCCTCCTGTCCGCGTGGGAACTGCTACCCCGGTGGGGTGTTGTCGACCGGGTGTTCCTGCCGCCTTTTTCGGAGGTGATCAAGGAGTGGTGGGCCATGGTCGGCAGCGGCGAAATCTGGGCGCACACGGAGGCGAGTCTGAAACGCGCCAGCGCCGGTTTCACTCTCGCCATCGCAATCGCACTGCCTCTGGGGCTGCTGATCGGTTGGTTCCGCGGGCTTGCCGAGTTCCTGAACCCGCTGTTGGAGCTGTTCCGTAACACGGCCGCGCTGGCCCTACTGCCGGTGTTCGTCCTGATTCTCGGGCTGGGCGAGGCATCGAAGATCGGAATCGTTACCTACTCCTGTGTATGGCCCATCCTGCTGAACACCGTCAGCGGTGTCAGGAATGTCGATCCGCTGCTGATCAAGTCGGCGCGGTCGATGGGTCTGTCGTCCCCGCGGTTGTTCCAGAAGGTCATTCTTCCTGCCGCCGTGCCGACGGTTTTCACCGGCATTCGCCTCGCCGGGGCGTACGCGATCCTGGTACTCATCGCCGCGGAGCTGGTCGGCGCGAAAGCGGGTCTCGGCTACCTGATCAACTATGCGCAGTCGAACTTCGCCATCCCCGAGATGTACGCCGGGATCATCACCATCTCCGTGATCGGAATCGGCATCAACCAGTTACTCCTGGCCGTGGAACGGCACTTCTCACGCTGGCGTGTCATCCCTGAGGCCTGACCACCGTGGCCGCCGGCCTGCGCGGAGCCGTCGATGTTGAAGGTCTTCTTCAGCTCGCCGACCCGTTGTCTGGTCAACTCCAGGATCTCCGCCGCGCGCACCTCGCCGGTCCGCTCGATGATGCCGGCGATCGGCTCACCCCAGAACGCGTACACGTCGGCGTGCTTACCGCCCACCCGCACCGCGTCCGTGGACGCCCCGCCGAAGTAGATCGGGATGCGTCCGTCCGGCCGCACCGAGGACCGGGCGCCGTGGATCGTGTCGAACTCGCCGTCGTAGTCGAACGGCTCGGTCGATTCCCATTCGCGGCGCAGCACGTCGAGGAACTCGTCGGTGCTCCGGTACCGGGTCACCTTGTCCGCCAGGTCCCCGTCGCGTGCCTGGTCGGTGTCGTCGCGTCGACGATGGCATTCAGCGCAGCCACCGTGATCATGATTACCGCGGCGGGGATAAACGGGGCCACGGCTGCTGGGCAAGAAACCCCAGGTCGCTGGAGAGCATCCCGCCCCAGGTAGGGCGGGCGGCCGCACGCCGACACCGAGGAACGACAGCGACTGCACGGCCAGCAGGGCGGCGGCGTTGGCGGTGGTCACCCCGATCGTCGGGAAGACCTTGTTCCAGAGATGGGTGCGGATGATCCAGCGACGAGAGGCGCCGAACAGATGATCGCGGTGCGCGCTGTACAGGAGTGATTCACGGGCATCGCAGTGGCGCTCCCCGCGTCGACGGCTGCAAACCCGAGATGGTCGCGTAGGGTCGCGCCCCCGTATTCGCTCCGGAAAACGCCGGGTTCCCGCAGCAGCGGTACGACCGTGTCCGCGAACTCGTCCAGGCCGCCGGACGTGATACAGCTCCCAGGCCGTGCGCAGGAACCGCTCGGCCCGCTCGTAACTCTGCTCGGCGCGCAGGAACCCGCCCCGCCGGAAGTTCTCACCGGTGAACGCGTCCCACGAGATGACGACGTTCCACGCGGCCCGGCCGCCGGAAAGATGATCGAGGCTGGCGAACTGCCGCGCGACCTCATAGGGCTCGTTGAAGGCAGAAGCGACGCCGGGGGTTAGATGGTGCTCGGCGAGCCAGTATCGGGCATAGCCGAAGCATTCCGCGTGGCGCGCAAGGTCGATTGTGTTACGCAGCGCATCGACTGCCGTCGACCCGGAGCTCAGCGGTGCGAGATCGAGCACCGACAGCGGGACGGTATCCGCCGAAGGCGTGCACACCAGTGGCCGACACGACGGCCGACGCACCGGACGCACCGGACGCACCGGACGCACCGGACGCGACAGGCGACAGGCGACAGGTATCGCCTTAACGAAAACGATTACGATCCCGGTATCCTGTCCCGATCACGGCAGTGCCGCCACGACCTCGGAGCACACCACCATGAAGATCGCATTTGTCGGTAAGGGCGGCAGCGGGAAGACCACGCTGTCCGCGCTGTTCTGCCGCCACCTGGCCGCCCTCGGCCACCCCGTACTGGCCATCGACGCCGACATCAACCAGCACCTCGGCGCCGCGCTCGGCCTCGACGAGGACACCGCACCGCCACCGATGGGCGAGCACCTCGACGAGATCAAGAACTACCTGCGAGGAGACAACCCGCGCATCCCCTCGGCAGCGTTGATGGTGAAGACGACGCCACCCGGCTCCGGATCACGGCTGCTGTCGGTAACCGGTAGCAACCCGCTGTGGGCACGCTTCGGCGTCGACGTCGCCGGCGTGACGCTGCTGGCCACCGGCGCGTTCACCGAGGACGACCTCGGCGTGGCCTGCTTCCACTCCAAGCTCGGATCGGTCGAGCTGCTGCTCAACCACCTCCTCGACACCGCGGACGAGTACGTCGTGGTCGACATGACCGCGGGCGCCGACGCGTTCGCCTCCGGGCTGTTCACCCGCTTCGACCACACATTCCTGGTCTGCGAGCCCACCCGCAAGGGGGTCGCGGTGCACCGCCAGTACCGCGACTACGCCGCCGACTTCGACATCACCCTGTCCGTACTCGGGAACAAAATCACCGACCCGGACGATGTCGCGTTCCTGCGCCGGGAGGTCGGCGAGGACCTGCTCGTCTGCTTCACCCAGTCGGCGCCGGTCCGGGCGATGGAACAGGGCCGGCCGTTCGGTATCGGCGACCTCGAACCGGCGAACCTGGCCGCGCTGGCGAAGGTCCACTCCGCGGTCGACACCACCGACCGGGACTGGGACCGCTTCGTCACGCAGATGCATGACATCCACCTGCGCAACGCCACCGCCTGGGCCAACGACGCCACCGGGGTCGATCTGGCCGGCCAGATCGACCCCGAGTTCCGGCCCGCCCCCGGACTGATCCCGGCGGCCCGCCCGGCCCGGGACACCGCTGCCACCCACACGGTCTGACCCTCGGCACAGGTTGCCGACCCGCAGGCCGGTGCTGTTGCGGGACCACGACAGCCGCGGGACCACGACAGCACCGGCCTGGGGATGCATAAGCCGTCGGTCAAGGGCTGAAATCCAGTGCGGCGGCAAGGTACTTCCGGAACCACGATTGGCACCTGCGGGTTGGTGAAAGTTCGCTGTGGGAACCGCCGTCCGCAGCGGTCGACAACACAGATAAAAGTGATCTCCGGTGGGCTGTTGCCCACGGATTATTTCCGTAGTCGTCTATACGACAGCCACATATATGATGTTGACTTCCCCGACGGGCGGGTAGACGATCGCCGTGAAATCGAGGCGAGCAGGGAACTTTGGTCTCACCGCCGCGGCGGTAAACTCTGGGAGGGGCGAATGCCCACAGATCTCACGTCCAGCACAGTGTCGTCCGCGCCAACGACACCGCCCGTCTTTCCCGATAGGAGACCGGTCCCCAAGTATCCTAAACTCCGCACCGACGCCAACATTCAAGGTAATATTCTTGCCGGCTTCAACAAGGATCACCAGGTGATTCTGTTTCTGCGTCTACCGGCGGATCCGGTGGCAGCACGGGGTTGGCTGGCAGCTGTTGTGCCGCAGGTGGCCCGCAACGATGCCGTGACCCAGTTCAACACCAAGTTCGCAGCCATGCGGAATGCCACCGGGTCCGACCCGGAGGCGCTGAAGGCGGTGTGGTTGAACCTGTCGCTGACCACGTCGGGTCTGGCCCGGCTCGATCCGGCCGCGGCGGCCGGGCTCGGCGCCGCCGGGATCGACCGGGGCGTCACGGCATTCGTGCAGGGCACCGCCGCGCATGCCGCCCAACTGGGCGACTCCGGGGACGACGCGCCGGCGAACTGGCTGTTCGGACGCGACGATCAGACGATCGACGTGCTGCTCGTCGTGGCCACGGACGACCGGCACGACCTGGACCATGCGGTCCAGCGCCAGCGTGAGTTGGCAAGCGTGCATGACGTCCTGGTTGTGTTCGAGCAGCCGGGGGCGACTCTGCCCGGGATTGCTGCAGGGCACGAGCACTTCGGCTTCAAAGACGGCATCAGTCAGCCGGGCGTTTCCGGTTATGACAAGCCCAGCACAGTCCCTGGGCATACCGACGAGGTGGCCGGCAAGCCGGGAACGGACCTGATCGCCCCGGGAGAGTTCGTCCTCGGTTATGTGGGGCAGCCCGGCGGCGTCAACGCAACCGGTCGGGCCGTGCCCCGCTGGATGTGGGACGGCAGCTTCCTGGTGGTTCGCCGACTCGCCCAGGACGTTCCGGGCTGGTGGGCGCAGATCGAGTCCCAGCACGTCACCCTCACCGACGCGGTCAAGACCGAGATCAGCGCGGAGGCGCTTGCGGCCAAGGCGGTCGGACGGTGGCGGAGCGGAACCCCCGTCGACCAGGCACCGAAGGCCGACGACCGTTTCGGCAGTGACCCGATGCTGGACAATGACTTTGACTTCGCGGACGATGCTGAGGGCCTGCGCTGCCCACGTTTCGCCCACATTCGTAAGATGTACCCGCGCAGCGCGCCTCCCCCTTCGCCCGGTGAGGACGCGGTCAACCAGCGCAGAATCCTGCGTCGTGGCATTCCCTTCGGTCTGCCCTTCGATCCGACGTCGGGTCGCGGCGAGGGTATCGACGCACGGCGCGGCCTGGTCTTCGCCTGTTATCAGACGAGTCTGGCCGATCAGTTCGAGTTTCTCCAGCAGTTCTGGGCGGATAATGTCACCTTCCCGGCGCCGAGCGACGGGCCCGACCCCGTCATCGGTACCCCGGTCGCGTTCCCGAGCCCGCCGGGTGCGCCTGCCGCCCCGAACCCGCCCGACCCACGGAACACCCTGCATGCGGACGCCGTGACCACTGCCGAGCTCACGTTCAACCGGTTCATCCGTACCGAGGGCAGCATTTACGGTTTCACTCCGTCACTGTCCACCCTCCGAAAGCTCGTGGCCGGGCAGCCCCTGTAGACCACGGCAGCGGCTGCCTGGTGCTTGGTGCTTGGTGCCTGATGTACGGATTCCGGACAATCAACCATCGGGCGATCATTTATCGGGCGATGTCCCCGACCAACCGCGTCGCCCGAGCTCGGGGTGCAGCACATCTTCGCTGTAGAGCACCTGACCGGTCATCCGGGTCGCGTCGGCGAGGGCCAGGCGGACCACCGACTCCCCGAACGACTCGGGGAGTCGGCTGCTCGTCCGGTTCCCCGGCCGTCGCGATCAGACCAGGCGTGCGGATGGCCAGCGATGGCAGCAGTGCATTGACGCTCACCCCGTATCTCTGAAGTTCGTAGGCGACGCACCGGGTGAGGTGCTCCAGGGCGGCCTTGCTGGTGCCGTAGGCGGCCATCACCGGACCTTCGGTGCTGGCATAGGGATCTTCCCCCGGCTGGTGCGCGGCGTCCGAACTGACGTTGATGATCGCGCCGTGCCGTCATTTCGAAGAAAAGCAAAGTCGCCGTCGTAATCGCCTCCTTCAACGAAAATGGGGGGTGTTTAAGACGCTGAAGTACTGTCCGGCGTTCCCGAGTGAATTTACGAGTATCCACGATGCCCGTGACTTCATGAGGATCTTCTTCGGCTACTACAACACTGAGCATCGGCATTCGGGAATCGGGCTGTACACGCCGGGGTCGGTCCACGACGGAACCTGGAAATATGTTCGGGACGGACGCCAGCTCGTCCTGGACGCGGCATATGCCGCACACCCGGAACGGTTCCACCGCGGGCCGCCCCGAGCACCGGAGCTACCCAGCCGGGTGTGGATCAACCGACCCCTGTCCACGATCGAGAGTCAGGAGGATCAACCCACAACTTGAACATCATCTTGTCTCAAAAACTATGCCCTTCGTTGACGGCTCCGCGGCGCGGTGGGCAACCAAAACCCGGTGCCATCACTGGCCACCCGTTTTCTGATGGTCCATGTCAGCGGGCCAGATAGCCGCCGTCGACGGCGAGTGCATGACCCATCGTGAACGATGACTCGTCCGAGCAGAGCCAGAGGACGGCGTTCGCGATCTCGGACGGTTGACCGAAGCGTCCAAGCAGGCTCAGGCGTCCGGCCACGTCGGCGGGATCCCTGCCACGGGCTTTCATCGCGTTCTCCAGCATCGGTGTGGCGATGGCGCCGGGACAGACGGCGTTGATCCGGATCCCGGCCGGAGCGTACTCGACGGCCGCGGTTCGGGTGAGCCCGAGCACGCCGTGTTTCGTCGCGGTGTAGGCAGCTTGGTGTGGCTGCGGCCGGAACGAGTTGACAGAGGCGATGTTCACGATCGTGCCACCGCCTTCCTGCGCGATCATTTGGCGGATCTCGTGCTTCAGGCAGAGGAAGACCGACCTCAGATTGACGCGTACCAGTCGGTCGAACGTCTCCTCGTCGCACTCGGCGAGCGGGGTGGTTTCGATCTCGATTCCCGCACCGTTGACGGCGCTGTCCAGCCGACCAAACGCGGTCACCGTGGCATCGATCATGTTTGCCACATCGGCCGTGTCGCTGACGTCCGCGGGGAAGAAACGCGCTTGGCCGCCGGCCCGCTCGATGGTCTTCACCGTTTCCCGGCCGCCGGTAACCGCTACATCCGCAACCGCTACATTCGCACCCGCCTCGGCGAAGGCCAATGCGGTCGCCCGGCCCATCCCGCTGGCCGCTCCCGTGACCAGGACCGTTCTGCCGTGGAAGTCCCACCCGCACGTCACAGCTTCCCGCCTGCGCCGTTGTGGTCGGTCGGCACCCTGCCAGCGGAATGCCGCCCGGCAAGATACCCGAAGACCAGGGCCGGCCCGAGTGTGCCACCGGCCCCCCCGTAGGTCATGCCCATGACGGACGCCATGGCATTCCCCGCGGCGTACAGACCGGGAATGACCCGGCCGTCGACATCGAGCACGCAACCGTCCGGATCCGTGCGCGGGCCGCCCTTGGTCCCGAGAGTTCCGCTGCGAACCTCCACCGCGTAGAACGGCGGGGTATCGAGTGGGCCGATCGTCGATGCGGCGCTGTCACCGAAATCCGGATCACCCCACCACCGGTCGAATACGCTGTCGCCCCGACCGAAGTCGGGATCGCAGCTTTCGGCAGCGTGCCGGTTCCAACGGGAGACGGTCTCCTTCAACACCTCGGCGGGGATGCCCACGGTGTCGGCGAGTTCGGCGACGGTCGACGCCCGGACCATCCAGTCCGGTGCGGGGCAGTCCGGTGCGGGGCAGTCCGGGCGGTGACCGGCGAGACCGTAACGGGTGAGGTAATGCTGGTCGAATATCATCCATGCGGGGTGGTTGACATATGTGAAGGAAGAGACGTCAAGCACGTGAAACGCCGCCCCGAACGCGTTGTAATTCGCCGCCTCGTTGGTGAAACGCCGCCCACTGCGGTTGACCATGATGCAATGCGGTCTGGAACGCTCGCCGTTGATCTGCCAGGGTACAACTCCAACCAGCGGGTGCGCGACGTCGATGGTCGGCACCCACCAGGCTTCCCGCATGTTGTTCAAGTCCGCGCCGACGCGCATGGCCATCCGCAGACCGTCACCGGTGTTGCTCGGGACGGAGACGGAGCGTTCGAGTGGACCGCGCAGGAAGGCCCGCGCGAGCGCCGGATCGTGCTCGAAGCCACCCGTGGCGAGGACCACCCCTTTGCGCACACCCACCTCGAAGGAGCCGGTGGCCGCCTCGAACCGGACGCCGACCACCCGCCCCGCCTCGACGACCAGCTCACACGCGCGGCTGTCAATCCGCGGCTCGATCCCGCGGTCCAGGCAGCCGCGCAGGAGCGCGCCGACGAGCCCCTGGCCCGCTCCCCGTTCATCGTGGACCTGCCGGCGGGCCATCTCCTCGGCGGGAACACCCCCCGGCGCGCCGCGGCCGAGCGTGGTCTCACTCATCATGATGTTGCCGCTGATCTGGTAACCGACCGTCACCTTCGCGGCCCACGAACCGAGCTGATCGAAGGGAAACAACGGGCACTCCATCGAGCGCCCCCCACCCGCCATCGCCCCCGGATGTTCCGGATGGTAATCGGGGAAGTTCTTGATGATCCTGAATTCGGCCGGTGTCCTCGCCTCCAGCCACGAGATGACTTCGGGTCCGGCGTCGACGTAGACGGCCGCGAGCTCAGGTTCGATCAGCCCGTGTGACAGCGATTCCAGATAGGTCAGAGCCTCCTCGCGGCTGTCGTGCAGGCCGAGTGCAGCCATATGGGGATTGCCGGGTATCCAGACCATTCCCCCGGACCACGCCGATGTCCCGCCGACCTGGGAGGCTTTCTCGAACAGGCCCACGCTCGCCCCACCGTCGTGGGCCGTCAAAGCCGCGGTCAATCCTGCCGCGCCCGTGCCCAGCACGACGACATCGAAGACTTCCATGCTTGGATCGCTCTCCCTTGTAGTGACTCGAAGACTGCCCCTGTCCTCAGTGGTCGTTCTCAGAGTTCGAGCACGGCCACAGTTCCGCTGGAGCCGTCGACCTCGACAAGTACGCCAGTGGGTATCCGTCGGGTCGCGCCGAGTGGCGTGATCGGATCGGGCAGCACGTCGCTGGCGTTCAACCGCGTGTAGACGGGGAACCGGTCGCTTGGTGCCGTATCCGTGAGCCAGGTCGAGTCGGTCACCTCGCGCGGCATGTATCTCCTCCATCGGCTGCCAGCGGCCAACACTGATCGCCGTACTGCGAAGCCGGCATGTCGTTGTCACCAGCCTTTATATGACGGATGTTATGTGACGACTGTTTTATCTACCGGTACACTTGATGTCAATGCCTCGATATGTTGATCACGATGCGCGCCGCGAGCAGGTCGCGTTGATCGCCGCCGACCTGGTCGCCACATTCGGCGCAGAAGCCCTCACTTTCCGTCAGGTAGCTGAAGCCGCGGGCTGCAGCACAGCGATCGTGAGCCACTACTTCGCCGACAAAAGGGACCTACTGCTATCCACCTACCGGACAGCGTCCTCCCGGTCGCTGGACCGCTTCATCGCGGCCGCGAACGGCGACGGAGAGGGTGACTCCGACCGGGTGCGGGCCTGTCTCGAATCGCTGCTCCCCCTGGACGAGAAGCGCAGGAAGGACTGGAGCCTGTGGTTCGCCTTCTGGGGCATCGCAGTCTTCGACCCCACGCTCGCCGCGGAGCAGCGCGACCGGGTCCGAACCGCCAGTGCCCGCATCAGGCACCTCCTCGAACAGGAAACGCCCGGCGGCCGCGGCCTGCCGCCACCCGACAGTGAGCGGGCGGCGCGTCGTCTGCTGCTCCTCGTGCACGGCATCGGCACCCAGGCGCTGTTCGACCCCGGCTACTGGAGCCCCTCAAGACAGCGTCAGGTCCTCGGCGAGGAACTCGACATCGTCGGGTTACCGGCCACCGCACATCCCCACACCCGCCACGGATAGTCGCGGGCTGCGGTGCGTCGCAGGCTGCCTACCCGGTCGGAGTACCGGGTTCGGGTTCGGGATGGTGTGTCGGCGCCACCCCCACACGGGTCGGTGACGGTCTGATCCAGAGCCCCCGCCGGAACGACATGTTTCGTACTACTTTCCGTATTGACACACCCGCTTTTTGCAAGCATCACATGATTCGCAATACTGGTCCCTGTGACGACCAGCAGGCTGACCGACAAGACCCCGGCGGGCGGCAACGGGGTGCCAAGGCAGCCGTTCGCGCACCTGAGCGCGCCGAACGCTCCCTTTTACCGGGATGTGTTGATGACGTTCGCGCGGGCGCGGGACCGGTTCATCGTCCACATGCGGCCCGAGGACGTGAGCGCCGATCTGGGATGGCCGGGAGAGACCGAGCCGGTGGTCGCGGCGTTGGAAAAACTGGTCGAGTGGGGAAACCTGCGGGCCGATCCGGACACCGGTCGGGTGACCACGGTGGAGGACTTCCATCGGGCCCGGTACCTGTACCAGTTGACTGCCGCCGGGCAGGCGGCAGAGGAGGCGATCGCCGTCTACGAGGAGGCGATCGGCCGCAGGGGCGCTCTTCAGTCGGTGGCGTTGGAGGACATCGCCGCTCAGTTGCGCGCCTTGGCGGAGATGGTCACGGCCGACGCGGCCCATATCGACCCGGCGAAGGTGCACCTGTTGTTGCTGGCGTTGGCCGAGCGCTTCACCGGGCTCGCGGACAACGCGCAGGCGTTCATGGCGTCGCTGCGTCGGGTGATTGATTTCTCCGACGGGGACGTGGCCGCGTTCGTCGCCTATAAGCAGCGGCTCATCGACTACATCAACAGGTTCATCGCCGATCTGGCCAACCGAGGCGCGGAGATCGCCACCCTGCTCGGTCAGATCGAGGCGGCCGGTGTGGACCGCCTGCTGGTGATCGCTGCCCGCAGGGAAGCCGCCGACATCGTGCCGGGTCTGCCCGCCGACACCGACAGCGGTACCGGGGATACCGGGGAACTCCCCGCGGACAGCGCGGACACACCTGTCGCGTACGACGCCGCGATCACCGTGTCTCTCGATGCCTGGCGCAACCGGTGGCGCGGCCTGCGGGACTGGTTCCTGTCGGCCGACTCACGGCACCCGTCACAGGCACGGTTGCTGCGCGGCGCGGCCATCACGGCGATCACCCAGCTCATCGATACGGTGGCCACGCTCAACGAGCGCCGGTCCGGGCGTTCGGACCGATCGGCGGACTTCCGGACGCTGGCCCGCTGGTTCGCCGAAGCGCCGGACGACGCGGCAGCCCACCGGCTGTGGCGGGCCGCGTTCGGCCTCACCCCGGCCCGGCATCTGACGGTCACCCCCGAAACCGTGGCCGCGTGGCAGGAGCACGAGCCGGCGCCGAGCACGCCGTGGCGGCAGGCGCCGCCGGTGCGGATCAGTCCGCAGTTACGTAAGACCGGGTCCTACGAGCGACGCGGGCAGCCCAACCGGGTCGCCGACCGCGCCGAGCAGCGTCGGTTCCTCGCGGAGCGGGCCGCCCGGGAGGCCGAACAGGTCGCGGCCGCCCGGGAACGGCTGGCCACCCAACGGCCGGTCCTGCTGTCCGAGCTCGGCGTGCTCGACCGGCACGCGTTCAGGCTGTTCCTCGGCGTGCTTTCAGACGCGCTCGCGGCGCGACTGCCGGGCGACATCGAGGTGAGGACCACCACCAGCGACGGCACCATGGAGATCCGGCTGGCACCCGTCCCCGACGGCGGTGTCGTGCGGATCGAGACCGACGGTGGGGTGCTGCACGGTCCGGAACATCTCGTCGAGATCATTGATCTGACCGCGGCGCGACACGGCGTGCGGGTACCTGCGTGAGTGCGGACCCCCGCGCCGAGGAGAACAGGGTGCAGCGACGTAAGGCGCTGCGCGCACTGCTGGCCAAGCCTCTGCTGACCGCGGGCACGGACGACGACGCGCTGCGGCTGGCCCGCCGGCACTCCTCGGAGCTGCGGGAATGGCTCGCCGTGGAGACCGGCTGGCGGCTGGTCGTGGATGCCGAGTCGGCGCGGCTGTTCAAAACGGCACCGACCGGCCTGGACGGCACGCACCCGGCGCGGGAGGGCAGGGGCAGGGCGCCTTTCGGGCGGCGCCGTTATGTGCTGCTCGGCCTCGCGCTGTCGGTGCTGGAGACTGCCGACGCGCAGATCACCCTCGGCCGGCTGGCCGAGGGGATCATCGTCGCGGCCAGCGAACCGGAACTGGCGGATGCCGGCGTCACGTTCACCCTCGGCCGCCGGGACGAACGCTCCGATCTGGTCGGGGTGGTCCGGTTGCTGCTCACCCTCGGGGTGCTGGAACGAGTCGCCGGCGACGAGGACGCCTACCTGACCGACACCGGCGACGTGCTCTACGACGTGCGTCGCCGGATACTGGCGTCGATGCTGACCGGCGCCCGGGGCCCGTCCACCATCGACGCCACCGACTTCGACCGGCGGTTGGCTGAGCTGATCCACGAGCCGGTCGCGGACACCGACGATCTGCGCAACCGGGCACTGCGCCACCGGTTGACCCGCCGGTTGCTGGATGATCCGGTCGTCTACTACGACGAGCTCGCCGAGGACGAGCGCGTCTACCTGGTGAACCAGCGCCACGCGATCACCCGGCGGATCGAGGAGGCCACCGGTCTGGTCGCCGAGATGCGGGCCGAGGGCATCGCCATGGTCGACCCCGATGACGAGTTGACCGACGTGCGGATGCCGGAACAGCGCACCGACGGCCATGTCACCCTGCTGGTCGCCGAGTACCTCGCGGCGCGGGCGGACCGCGGCGAACCCGTGCCGGTCGCCCGGCTGCGCGCCCACATCCGGAAGATGGCGATCGAACATGCCGCCTACTGGCGGCGTGGCGTCACCGGGCCGGGAGCCGATGCCGAGCTTCTCACCGTGGCACTGAACAAACTGCGTGCGCTGCGGATGGTCAGCGACGTGCCCGGCGAGCCACCGATGGTGATCGCCCGGCCCGCGATCGCGCGTTACGCGGTCGAGGCGCCGACGATCCGCACCGGCCCGGGGACCAGAAAGGCGACCCGCACATGAGCGCCGGGATGCCGGTACCGCACCGGGAGCGGTGGCAACCGTTGCGCGCCGGACTGGTGGACCTGTTCTACTACGACGTTGAGGAGTTCCACTTCCACGACGGCCGGCTGCTGTTGCGGGGCAACAACGGCACCGGCAAGTCGAAGGTGCTCGCACTGACCCTGCCGTTCCTGCTGGACGGCGAACTGGCCGCGCACCGCGTCGAACCGGACGGCGACCGCAACAAGCGGATGGAGTGGAACCTGCTGCTCGGTGGCAAGCATCCGCATTCCGAGCGACTCGGGTACACCTGGTTGGAGTTCGGCCGGGTGCGTGCGGACGGCATCGTCGAGTACCGGACGATCGGCGCCGCTCTCAAAGCGGTGGCCGGGCGTGGGATCGCTCGACACTGGTTTTTCGTCACCAGGCAGCGGATCGGCCCAGAGCTGTCCCTGATCGGTCCGGCCCGGGTGGCGCTGAGCCGGGACAAGCTCAAAGATGCCGTCGACGGGTACGGCACGGTGTACGACACGGCGTCGGACTATCGCCGCGCCGTGGACGAGGCACTGTTCGGGCTCGGTGGACACCGGTACGAGGCACTGGTCAACCTTCTGATCCAACTGCGTCAGCCGCAGTTGTCCAAGAAGCCCGACGAGAAACTGCTCTCCCGTGCGCTCACCGAGGCGTTACCGCCGTTGGATCCCGCGCTGGTGGCCAGCGTGGCCGAGGCTTTCCGTGGTCTGGACGAGGAACGGGAGGCGTTGCGCGGCCTCGCCGAGGCGAAGACCGCGGCGGACGCCTTCCTCACCCACTATTGTCGCTATGCCGCCATCGCCGCCAGACGCGCCGCCGCGCCGCCGCGGCAGGCGCACAGCCGCTACGAACAGCTTGGTCGCGAACTCGGCGAGGCCGACGCCGCACACGGGAAGGCAACCGAGGCGCTCGCCGCCGCGCAGCGACGTCTCGAGGAGCTGACCGAGACCAGGGCCGCGTTGGGGACGCGGCGGGCGGCGTTGCAGGACAGCCCGGAGATGCGCGATGCCGAGGCGTTGCGGACCGCGGGCGAGGATGCCGACCGGCTCGGCCGGTTCGCAGCGGAACGAAAAGCCGACAGCCTGTCCGCCGACGAGACTGTCCACCATCGGGAAACCCGGCTCGCCGGCGCCCGGCGGACGGCCGATACGGATGCGGCGGCTTTCGGAGCCGTGCGGTCCACGGCAGGGCAGGCCGCCGAGGTCGCCCGGATCTCCGACCGGCATGTCGCGGTCCTGGCCGACCTGGACAGCGATCAGCCGCCCTACCCGATCGCCAGCCGGTCGGGCGCCGCGCTCGTTGAGAAGCAGGGCAGCGCCGTCGCCCGCCTCGACGGGCTGTTGGCAGCGGCGACAACGGCCGAGACGGCCCTGCGTACGGCCCGCGACGAGCTTGATCGGATCACCGGTGAGCGCCAGGCCGCCGCAGACCGGATCGCCGTGGCCGAGGAACTGACCGCGCACCGGGGCGCCGAGCTCGTCGCGGCGAGCATGAACTACCTGGCCGGCACGATGCTTCTGCGGGTCGCCGACCCCGATGGGGTATTCGCCGCCCTGGAAGGATGGGTGGACACGCTCGACGGCCCGAATCCGGTGACGGCGGCCGTGGACGAGGCGGCCCGCCGCGCCACCGCCGAACTCGGCCGCCGGCAGGCTGAGGTCGACGCCGAGCGTGCCACGGCCGAACGGGAGCGCGACCGGCTCGATGAGGAGATCGCGCGGCTCGAAGCCGGTGGCCACGACGCGCCGCCGACGCCCTACACCCGCGACCAGCAGACCCGGGATGCTCGGGCCGGTGCTCCGCTGTGGAAGGTCATCGACTTCGTCGACGGCGTGCCCGACGAGCACCGGGCGGGCGTCGAGGCGGCGTTGGAGGCGGCCGGGATCCTCGACGGGTGGATCACCCCGGACGGCCGGTTGCGCGACGCCGTGACCGATGACGTCCTGGTCTCCCCCGGACGGCCCGCACCAGTCGGCGGGCTCACCGCGGTGCTCGCCCCGGCGATCGACCGCGCCGATCCCCTCGCGGCCACGCTCACCGACGCCGCGGTCGCCACCGTGCTGGCGACGATCGCTCTGGTGGCCCAGGGATTCGGGCCTCCCGAATCCGGCGGCCCAATGGGTGACGGCGCCGGAACAGGCGCCGGACCAGGCGCCGGAACATGGGTCGCCGTCGACGGCCGTTTCTGCAACGGGGTGCTGACCGGCTCCTGGCACAAGGAATCCGCCGGCTACATCGGCGAAGGCGCCCGCGAAGCGGCCCGGCGTGTCCGTCTGGAGATGTTGCAGGCCGAGCTGGCACGGATCGAACGACAGCTGCGCGAGCTCGCGGCGAGTGCCGCCGAGCTGGTCGGTCGCCAGCGCTCACTGGCCGCCGAGCACCGGGCCATGCCGACCGACAGCGAGCTGCGCGAGGCCCACGTCAAACTTGCCGCCGAACACGAGGCCGGGCAACGCGTGACCGCACGTCATGACGAGGCGGTCGCGACAATGGCCGCCCTGCAGGCCCGGGCACGCACGGTGCGGGCGGCGGCGGGCGAGTTCGCCGCCGATGTCGGCCTGCCCGCGGACCCTGTCGCGCTCGCGGCCGTGCGGGAGGCGGTGGGCGACTACCGGGTGGCCCTGGCCGGGCTGTGGCCGGCGGCGCAGGCGTTGGACCGGGCCCGCCGCGCCGCGGACGAGGCCGCACGGGAGCTCGAGGGCGCGGTCGAACGCTGCGATCGGACCCGGCGGGTGTCGACTCTGGCCCGCGCCCAAGCCGATGCCGCGGCCGAACGCCACCGTGTACTGGTCGAGACGGCGGGCGCCGGAGTCGAGGAGCTGTACCGCAGGCTCGACGCGGTCGCCGCCGAACTGGCCCGGTGCGAGGAGCACGAGCAATCGGCACGCACCGCGGAAAAGGACGCGATCGGTGAGCGCGGCAAAGCTGAGGGTCTGCGCGAGGCCCTCCGCGGAGGGATCGCCGCTGCCGCCGCCGAACGCGACCGGGCAATCGCCGAGCTGCGGGCCTTCGCCACCACCGGGCTGCTCGACATCGCCGTTCCCGACCTGGAGATTCCGGACCCGACCGGGCAGTGGGCGCCGACACCGGCCGTCGCGCTCGCGCGCGCCATCAACACCGCCCTTGACGGGATCGACGACGCCGACCGTCGGTGGGAGCTGGTGCAGCAACGCGTCTCGAGCGAACACAAGGTGCTCACCGACGCGTTGTCCCGGCACGGCCATTCGGTCGGGATGACCGTGCGGGACGGCGTCATCGTCGTGGACGTGCTGTTCCAGGGCCACAAGCAGGACATTCCGACGCTGGTCGCCGCACTGGAGACGGAGACCGGGCAGCGGGCGACGCTGTTGTCCGCGAAGGAACGCGAGATTCTGGAGAACCACCTCGTCAACGAGGTGGCGGGGACCCTACAGGAATTGATCACCGGCGCGGAGGAGCAGGTCAGGGCGATCAACGTCGACCTGGCGGACCGGCCCACATCGACCGGGATGCGGCTGCGGCTGCAGTGGCGGGCTGCCCGCAGCGCCCCCGAAGGGCTTGGCCGGGTGCGCGACCGGCTACTGCGACAGACCGCCGACGCGTGGAGCGCGGCGGACCGGGTCGCGGTCGGCGCCTTCCTCCAAGAGGAGATCAACCGGATGCATGCCGATGACACCTCCGGTGGCTGGGCCGAGCAGTTGACCCGCGCCCTGGACTACCGGACGTGGCACGAATTCGCCATCCAGCGCCACCAGGACGGCCAGTGGCGGTCGGCCACCGGACCGGCGTCCGGCGGTGAGCGGGTGCTTGCCGCGTCGGTGCCACTGTTCGCCGCCGCGTCGTCATTCTACAGCTCCTCGGGTAACCCGAACGCCCCACGCCTGGTCGCGCTCGATGAGGCGTTCGCCGGGGTGGACGATGACTCGCGGGCCAAGTGCCTCGGCCTGCTCGCCGCGTTCGACCTGGATGTGGTGATGACCAGCGAACGTGAGTGGGGTTGTTACCCGCAGGTCCCGGGCCTGGCGATTGCGCAGCTCTCGCGCAGGGAGGACATCGACGCCGTACTTGTCACGCCATGGAGGTGGGACGGGCACGAGCGCGTGCGGGTCGAACGGCCGGTTCCGTTCCTTCCCCAGCCGACGCCGGTGGACGGCCCAGCCGACGGCGATGCCCTGCCGTTCGGTTGAGTGGGGCGCGCATGGATCGAGCCGGGGATGTTCAACGGCTGCAACGGCTGCTTGGTGGCGAGCACACCGCCTGGCTGCTGGACCGAGCGCGTCGCAGGATGGAGCTCGGTAAGCCGCTGGCCGGAACGGTTACCCTCACCGACGCCAGCCAGGACCAGCGGCGGGCC
Source organism: Frankia sp. Cppng1_Ct_nod (assembly GCF_920656135.1). Taxonomy (NCBI): domain Bacteria; kingdom Bacillati; phylum Actinomycetota; class Actinomycetes; order Frankiales; family Frankiaceae; genus Frankia; species Frankia sp. Cppng1_Ct_nod. Next base: position 34,059 of record NZ_CAKKTK010000049.1, read on the forward strand.
GTCGAACGGTTACTAGGACGGCGGGCCGGCGCGGGCATGTCACTGACGGTCTCACTTGACGAGATCGACGCGATGCTGCGGACAAGCGGCGCGTCGCCGGACGGACTGGACGCGGCGGTGCGGCTCCTCGTCGGCGACGTCTCGGACCGGGTGGCGCAGGCCGCCGCCGAGGCGGCTGTGTGGTCGGACGTGCACGCACCGCTGGACGCGCTCGTGACTCGGCGTCCTGAACTCGCTACCTGGCGGTCCTGGCTGAACTCCACCGGCATGCTGCGCCGCGTGGCCACGAACCCCGACGCGGCGGTGGCGCTCGTCGCCGATCTGGTGCGGGTTCTTGACGTACTGCCCTCGGCCGGCGTGGCACTGGGCAGGCTGGCCGCGGCGACCGCGGGGGATGCACACGCGCTGGATGACGCCCGGCCGCTGGCGACGCTGTCCCTCGCGGCGGCCAGGGTGCTGCGGGGAGCACCGCCCGCCGGCGACGGCTCCGCCGCCGAACGCCGCACCGCGTGGGCCGCGGTCGGTGTCCACCGCGACGAGCTGTCCTCCTCGGTGCTGTGCCTCGGTCTACCGGGGGGCGTGGCCACCGCGACCGGTCGCATCCTGGCGGTGGCCCGCGAGGCCGGGGAGCCGTGTGTGTTGACCCTGCGTCAGCTCGGCCGGGACCGAGCGGACCTCGGTGTCGGCGACGGGCTGGTGTGGGTGTGCGAGAACCCGATCGTGCTTGCCAGCGCCGCCGACGAGTTGGCGCACCGCTGTCCGCCACTGGTGTGTGTGAACGGGCAGCCGTCGGCCGCGGTGGTCCGCCTACTCGACCTGCTCGCCATCGGGGGCGCGCACTTCACCTATCACGGCGACTTCGACTGGGGCGGAATCCGTATCGGCAACGGGCTGCGCGAGCGTCTCCCGTGGCGGCCGTGGCGATTCGACGTGCGGGCCTACCGGGCTGTGCTGGCCTGTGTCACCGGCGGCGAGTTGGCCGGTCGCCCGGTCGACGCGACCTGGGACGCCGATCTGCGGCCGGCCCTGGAACACCATGGCGTTCGGGTGGACGAGGAACTCGTTCTGGCAGACCTGATCGGCGATCTGGCAAACGGTCACCCCGCAGACACCGATGGCTCTGCCAGGCCGGGTTCGTCCACCGTCTGAGTCTGGATACCCGCCGGCTCCCGCTCGGCCGGGGGGTACGCAGCACAGCGACGGCGCATTTCCTCAGTAGCCCCTGCCACCATCTGCTGTTCGCATACGACGATGTAGACCGCGTCGCAGGGATGGTCTCTCCGGCGCGGAGACGACACATCCTGATAAGG
>NZ_CAKKTK010000050.1:0-34950 GCF_920656135.1 Frankia sp. Cppng1_Ct_nod
GGTTTCAAGGGCGGCCTTCGGCCGTCGCGTCCCCCACCATCTGCCTGTGACCGCCTTCGAGCCGTATGCGTGATTATCTCGCAGGACGGTCCGATGCCCGGACCTCGAGCTGATGCTGCTTCGTGTTCGTTCGCGTTCGAATGGTAACGATGGTTGTGGGGTTTCCTCGGAGTCTTTGTCCGTTAACCCGTACAATTGGCCTATAGGTGAGCATGAGGGAGCATCAGCCGCTATCTACGCCCGCAGGAGTGCGGATGATGAGAAAAGGGGGCGTTCCGTCGGTGAACAGGAGACGGCTGGGCGTGCCGATTGCACCGCGCACAGGTGGTCGATCAAGGATGTGTACTGTGATGACGGGTACGGGGCGTCCCGGTTTTCGGGGAAGCAGCGCAACGAGTGGGCGCGCCTGTTAGAGGATCTTTCCGCGGGTCAGTTCGACCTGTTGTGGATCTGGGAGACCAGCCGGGGTGACCGTGAGTTGGAACGGTGGGCGCGGCTGCTCAACGTGTGCCGGAGCCGGGGTGTGTTGATCCATGTGTACACGCACGGCCGTACCTACGATGTGGGGAACGCCCGTGACTGGCGTGCGCTTGCTGAGGACGGGGTGGATAACGCCTACGAGTCGGAGAAGATCAGTTTGCGGGTGCGTCGGTCGATGGCCGCGAACGACCACTATGTAGCCCGGCGGGTCTATCAGGGGCAGGTGTACGCCGGGGTGTGGCCGCCGTTGGTCGAGGAGGAGACGTTCGCCGCCGCCCAGCGGGTACTCACCGATCCCGCCCGGCACCGTACCCGTCCGGGGAAGGCCCGGTGGCTGCTGTCGTGGGTGGCGCACTGTGACGTGTGCGGGGAGCCGGTGGAGGTCCGGGCGTTGCCCCGCCGTCCCGGCCGGGTGTACGGGTGCCGACGCGGACACGCCTATATCGACAGGGAAGCGTTGGACGAGGTGATTATCGCGATGGTGTGCGTGCGGCTTGTCCAGCCCGACGTCTACGCCACGTTGAGCGCTCAGCCCGATGATGCCGCTGTCGTCCAGGCCCGCGAGCAGGTGCAGACGTTGAAGGCCCGCCTGGAGGAGTACTACGCCAGCGCCGCCGCCGGACGGCTGTCCCCGACCGGTCTGATCAAAATGGAGGAACAGCTACTCCCGATGATCGCCGAGGCGGAACAGGCCGCCGCCGCCCTCACCCTCCCGAGCGCACTGCGTGGGTTCGTGCCCGACAGCGGCGTGACCGACGTCGCCGACATGCGCGCCCGGTGGGACGCGCTGTCCCTGCCCGCCCAAAAGGATGTTCTACGGACCCTGTTCGAGCGGATCACGATCCGTCGGGCGACGATCCGGGGGCGTGGTACCGCGTTCGACCCCGACCGGGTGGACGCCCCGTGGCGCACCCCCGACAGCAGCCCGGCCCCCACCGTCTGATGACCCTGTTCCCGTCGGCCCGGCATCGCCCGGGTCGGGCCGACCCCAACCGATCCGACCGGATGCCGGCTGTCCCCGTCGGAACACGAACGCCAACCGTGTCAACTGTTCATCGCTGAGAGGAGGAGCCGCCGCTACCCGCTGTGCGATCCACCGTGCCACCCGCGCGTCTCCCACCACCCCCAGCCGGTGATCTTTCCCGGTGGTGGTAGCCCACCCGCCCACCCCAGCTGTGGTCGCTGTGGTCGCTGTCGTCGGTGTCGGTGTTGTCCTTGCCTGGCATCGCCGGCACCTTTACTGCGACAAACATGCGGAAGGGAGCTCATTTCCTGGCCACGGCCAGGTGCCTGGATCGTCATCCCGGGCGCGGGCGGCGATCTCGGCCAGCCATTGTTCGACACCGAACCCGGCATGCCCCGACGATCAATCCACGACCGAGCGATCTCCACCCACCGCATCCTGACCGCCGCCGTCGCCGCCCTCGATCCCACCGACCATGAAGCCATCGGCCTCATGCTCTGCCTATGGCCCCGCACCCGCCGCCTGACCCCCGAGCAGCGCCGCGCCCAGGCCGCCGACCTCTACGGCATCCAACCCGAGACCTTCCGCCGGCCCACCCACGAGGGACACCTACTCCTCAACCTCGCCATCGAGCTCTACCAACGCATCCGCGACCGACACGAACGGCGCCGAACCCTCCCCATGACCGAGGAAGACGGCGCCGCCTGAGCTGAACTTGTTACCGGGGGTCACATCTCTATGACTTCACGCTTGTTCGATATAGATCGTCCTGCACCACATTGCGTTACTTACGGGAAGCCGTGCCGCAGCGGCCCGATGCAGCATGCACTAGGCGCCGCCCACGCCCACGAGCATTCGACCGGTAGTCGCGTCTCCATGAACCGTTTATCAACACAGGTCACGAACACGCCAACGGCGGCCCCGAACCCGCCGGCCAAGGGGGAAAGGGTCGGACACGTTCAGGGCCGCCAGCTCGACACGGCCACCGCCTACAGCAGCGCGGAGTCTTCTCTCGCCGCCAGGACCAGTGCGAGAAAGTGCACCTCCCACACCTCGATCAGCGAGACCACCTTGTGATCACGCACGCGCACCCGATGCATCGTGACCGTCACCCCATCCGGGATCACGTCCGGATTTGGCTTCGACCCCGCCATCACGACCCGGGACAAGTCACCCGTGGTAAGTCTCTGCCGCCGCAGCCGGATCCCCACCGCCCAGGCCACCCGCGACGCCATCAGCGCGGTGAACCGGCGATGCAGCACCACCAGCCCCACAGGAGCAAGCTGCGCAATCCCGATGCTTGCCCCCACCATGACGTCCTCGTCCACCTGCATGTGATCCGACAGCAACATCTGCTGGGCCTCGCTGTCCGCCTCCAACGGCTCAGGCAGGAGACCGAGGATCAGACCGTCACACGGCCGAGGCAGGAACTCAGGAAGCTGCCCGGCATCGAACTCCCAGCCCGCCGCCGTTGCCGCCCCCGCCCCGCTCACCACCGCTCCAGTCCCGGATGCAGACTAAGGCCGGTCACAGGGTCGCGCTCATTCCCAGGCCCAGAAACGGCAGCGCCCGGTACCCCGCAGTCGGAATCCCCCGCTTCCAGGCGTATCGGGCCAGCGTCGGAAGATCCGTAAACGGGGCCACCACTTGAACCCCGGCACTACGAGCGCCCACACCCCCGACGGAGTGATCACATCCCGCACGTTTACCATCTGCACGAGGCCAGTACTCATACCCGTCGTCGTCATCCCACCACCACTCCTCACCCTCTCCAGCGTCATCTTCGAATCGATCATCTCGGAAATAGTCGACAGCCACTGGACTCCCTGACACGCAGATCATAATTTCCGGCAATAGCGCCCTACTTTGCATCGGCGCGAAAAAGCTGCTCGAATGCATTCGGGCCGTAACGGTCCTCCAGCCAGGCATATACCTCGGCATGATCGCCGCTTATTGTTCCTCTGATGATTGCATCGTGTAAGTCTTGTTGGTCGCCGCCGCCGATTTCGGTCAGAAAAGTTTCGTAGCGAAAATTCACCACTCGTTCGTAGGAGGCCATAGCGGCCAGGTATAGACTACGATTTTCGGCGCCGGCAGGTTCCGTCAGTGATGCGAGGCTGCTTCGGTCAGTGCCCGAGAGCTGGCCTGTGGCATCGCGGAACGCCAAGCCATCGAACGGGGTGTGCCCAGCTTCCAGGTTGTACTTCGCCGCGACTTGGCGGACGACGGCACGGGCTTCACGGTCAACAGCGCCTTCCGTCACAATTCCCAGATTGCGGGTCGTCCGTGAACCCGGCCGGTCGCAGGCTGAGTAGGATGCTCCGTTCGGGTCCCGCCGGTTCAGACCGTAGCGAATGCGAGTCAGCGTGTCGTTATGCAGCGTATACACGCGGAAGCTGCCGTAGTGTAGGCAGTCGTGCGCGTATGTGCGCAGCAAGTCGAGCGCCGTTAGTGTCGTTTGCTCGTGGTCAGGCGCGGCCAGGTGGCCATATCTGGTCACCACTGCACCCAGCTGGACGTGCCGGTACCCCTGCTGGGGATAGTGGAAACCACCAAAGGAAGAAGCGTCGGTGGAACGAATTCCAACCCATACCCGATCGACGGGAAGGGTGCCGAGTAAACCGAAGCCCCTGAAACGCTGGGAGAGATCCGCTACACCCGCGTAAAAGATCTCCTGTAACCGGCGGTCGCGCCAGCCATCGACAACCCAATGCAGAAGCGAGAAACTAAGGTTGGGGTGATGGCCAGTGAAGGTTACGGATGCCCTGGCGAATGCAAGCCGCTGCATCGCTTCCGCACGGGATTCCAAGTCGCCCGAAACATGTTCGTTCGGACCCAGGAATGTCGGCGTCAACGACCTCTGAATCGGCCAGGTCAGCGTGTCTTCTGTATCAGGGTTCGGTGTGACTCCAGCAGACCTTCCGGAAGGCGGTCCATTGCGAACCACTGTGCCTCCAGGACTTCAAACGAGGCGATTTTGATATCTCCTCCGATGAGGTCTGCCGTGTAGGCAACCTCTACTCGCAGGCGATACCCGCTTTTCAGATTAACCAGATCACGAACGCGGACCCTCAGCCCTGTTTCCTCCAGGACTTCCCGGACAACCGTATTCTCGAAGGTCTCCGACCGCTTCGCATACCCGGTCGGAAGTCCCCACTGTCGATCCTCTGGCCACAAGCGATGACGAAGGACCAACACGCGACCCTCGTCATCCTTCACAATTCCGCTCACACCGACCATGAATGTTGCATGCCACAGCCAGAGCACACGCCACTGCACCGAACCGCGTAGCGCCCGCCAAGCCATGGCCGCAATTCTCTTCATGACTCTTTTCCTTCCATCGGTGTGTCCGGCCGGCACATCAAGTGACCCGGCGATGATGCACTACAGTCCGAGGAGGGGCGCGGAGGGACGGCGATGTCATCGGCATCGTCCGGCCCAACGGTCCCCCCATTCCGTCAGACACCCAACCTCCTCTGATCACGATTGCAAAGCGACAGCCCCGGGCAGAGCAGCGGACAGGGTGTGTGGCCCGACACGATCTAGCTCCACCCGAAGCCGTCTAGCACGCGTGGCCCCGGCCATCGGATCCGAGGTACACCGCGCCCGCCGCAGGTGCAGCGCCAGCCGAGGACCTGATGTCAGCTCGACTGGAGCCGCCATCCCATCGTGGCGCAACGCTCCGCGTCTAATCCAGGACGGTTAGAGGGGAGCATTGAGGGGCTGATTGGGGGGCGGATGCCCGGGATGGCCGCCCCGCCGGGAAACGACCAGCGCGCCGAGAATGAGGAGCCTCACCGTTCCATGAGATGATCAGCCCATGAGCACCACGCGAAGGCAGGGGCCGTGACCGAGCCGAACCACCAACTACGAGGCGCTCGGGAACGCATCGAGTCACCGCACGCGCCCGGTCAGCCGCTGTCCCGCGTCGAGCTGGCAGACCTCGTCAACGAAGCAGTCTTCCGTGCCACTGGCCGCACAACTGCGGTAGACGATCATTACATCGGAAAGCTGGAACGAGGGGCTATCCACTGGCCGCAGGCGGACTACCGAACTGCGCTCCGAAGCATCCTGCGGACGCCCACCGACACCGCCTTGGGCTTTCGCCGCCCGCGTCGCACACGCAGTCGACCAGCGGATGGGACCATCCCCTCAGCGGCCCTCAGCCCGCCCGGCACAAGCCTTTCCGCAGGTTGGAGAGTTGATGATCATGTGTACCGGAAGCTAGGTTCAACGACCAGGTCAGCCGGGAACCTCCCGGCTGACCTGGATCTCCTAGACGAGTGGTCGGCCATGCTACGTAGAGAGCTACTCACTCAAGGGGCGGCGGCCCTCACCGCCCTCACTCACCTTGAGTCATACCTGTCCGCGCTCGACGCCGATCCAGTTTCAAAGATATCAGTATTGCGATCGGTAGTCACAGCGCAACGCCGCCGCGAAGGCTCACTACCCGCCCGCGACCTCGCCGGAATCGTAGTCGAACACCTACGTCTCCTCAGTGCAGTGGGAAAGAATACGCGTGACCCGGCAGCAAAGCAACTTTCAGCCGAGGCACTCAGTGAGGGATTCGGATTCCTGGCATGGCTCGCGTGGGACATGTGGGAGATCGGCTCGGCGCAACGCTATTACCATGCCGCGGTCCGCATGGCCCGTCAGTCCCAGCACCCGACTCTTCCGGCCTACATGCTCGGCAGCACTGCCGTCTTCATCGCCAAATCCGGCAATCCCCAGCGCGCATTGGACCTCGTAGACCAAGCCCTAGAATCTCTTCGCCCACACGCCAACGACACCATCAACGCTTGGTTGTACTCGACAGCTGCCACGACTTACGCGATCGCACAGCAGGCGACGCAAACATGGCGCTATCTTGACATGGCTCAAGAAGCCGCGATGCGGATCAGTCAGGACGACAGCCCACCCTGGCCATGGATCATGCGGTTCAGTGACGAAAAACTAGCAGGCTACCGACTCGCAGCCGCAGTCGATCTTCGCGACCCCGTCGCAGCGTTGAACTCGGCACCACTCGCGACAAGAGTACAAGCTCACAGCGCGCAGCACGCCCTCAACCTATTGGCACATGCCGATGCGTACGCGATGAGAAGAGAATACGACCAAAGTGCCACAATAGCTCTCGCTGCTCTCGAAGCCGCATCAACCAAGACTTCGCAGCGAGTTATGCGCGCAGCTTGGAGGACCCGTCAGCGATTGCCCGCGCAACCACACATCGCGCCAGTTCAACAACTCGATATCCGACTTCGCGAACTGGATCCACTCGACATCTGAGAGGAAATCGATGACTCGCGTCGGAATCACCGGCCACCGTGGCCTAACTTCGGAAATAGAATCATATGTCGACCGAGAAATCCGCACGTACCTCCATCAGGTAAGTAATTCTAACCTCATCGGAATCAGCTGCCTTGCGGACGGAGCGGACACCCTATTCGCCGAAGCTGTCCTGGACCTCGGAGGACGGCTGATCGTTATAGTGCCCGCACGGACATACCGCGACAACCTATCTCCAGAACATCATCCGATCTACGACCGCCTATATAGCCGGGCAGAGGAAATCCGCCAGCTGAGCTATCAAGAATCCGAGTCCCAAGCGCACATGCACGCGAGCCGCGTACTCGTAGATCAATCTGACCAGCTCATCGCTGTCTGGGATGGGCAGCCCAGCAGAGGCCCAGGCGGAACGGCCGATGTCGTCGAGTACGCCCGCTCCCACGGCCATGCGGTACGAATCATCTGGCCAGCGGGAGTTACCCGACCTTGACCACGCGCACCAGCCGAAGTGTCGGCCGGGTGTCGGCCGGGTGTCAGCCGAAGATCGTCGCAAACTTTCTCCACGGTTTCAAGGGCGGCCTTCGGCCGCCGCATGGTCCACGCCACGCACGCCGCGCAACGGGCAGACCCCGACGGTGCGCCGCGCGCCGAGCCTAGGGGCTCGGAGCGTCGCCCCGCCACCCGCCCGGCGCGTCGGCGTGTCGCGTCTCCCGCCGTCTGCCTGTGACCGTCCTTATAACCGTATCCGCCTTTGCTGCGGACGATCCGCGCGATCCTGGTTGTCCTTCTCGCGTCAAAGTCCCTCTCCGGAGCCTGTCTGGCGGCTGCCGGTCGTTGCGGGGTTTTCCCGTGGGCTCCGCCCCCGACCCCGGCCCTCTCTCCGGAGGAGAGGGGGAGGTGCGCGGGTCCGCTGATCGCCTCCGCCGGCCGGACACCCGGAGGGCTACCCCGGAACCTCCCCACCGCTCAAGGGTCGCACGGGTGACGATCGGTGCGTGTTGACCCGGCGCCCCTTGCCCGGCAGGGAGAACCCGGGGTAGGGCGCAGCCTGCCCGACCGACGGAGGAGATCAGCTCAGACAGAGGTCCGTGAAAAGATCACACTCGTAACGCGAACGGCCGGTGACCCGTTCGTGGGTCACCGGCCGTTCGCCCTGAGGTATCCGGCTCTACGCCCGCCGAGCCCATCGGGCCACGATCCCACCGGCGGCAGCGATGACCGCCTCAGGGTCGCAGTACGCCAACCCGTACACGAGGGACGGCCCGTGCACCCGGAACGCGTCGGTGGCAAGGATCGCCCGAAACGCCCGCTCATACTCGGTCGGCGGGACACCCGCCACAGCCGGATCGATCGCCGGCACCCAGCCCGAGGCAGGCGACGCCCCGCGCGGGGACGGTCGCACCGGCACACCGTCCGGCCCGGTGGGCATCGCCCGGAACGTCAGGACCACCGCAGGGTCCGCTGGAGTGACCGGCCGATGATCGGTGTAGACGATGCTGGGCAGCGTGGCCGTTGCGTCCACCAGGTCGTGCAGGTCCGCACCCGGGGAAACCGTCAGCTCGTAAACCTCCCGGACGTTGTGCCGGACCGTCACGAAACGCCGAGGTTCGTACGGGTCACGCCATGGGCTATCGCCGGACGGCGGGATGATGGGCATGGGTCACCGCTCCTGTCTACGCAGGTGTTGTGATCAAGGTCCGGAGTCGTGTTGCAGCACCACTCCGGACCGCCGCGCCAACCTTTGTGGTTGGCCACCCCCAAGAGTAGAGGCGCGGTTTGGGTTGGGCAATACCATTACCGGCATGTCCGAGGATCAGCTGTGGACCACTGGCGACATTGCCGCCCGGCTCAAAATCACCAGCGAGCGCGCCCGCCAGCTCACCCACCGCTCGGACTTCCCCCCGCCCGCGCAGACCGTCCGCCATATCCGCGCGTGGCGCGTGGCCGACGTCGAGACATGGATAACGAGGCACCGGCCGAAGCAGGCCGAGCAGCGCGAAGCACAGTAGATCAAAGATCGTGGGTGATCAGCCGCATCCCTCGCCCGTCAAGCGCTACGGGTTCCCCAAGCGATAAAGGTTTGTGACGCAGGTCACTACGGGTTAACGGACCAGAACTGGGGCTCCGCCCCCCGTCCCCGGCCCTGCGTCTGGAGGTGAGGGGGAGGTGCGCGGGTCCGCTGATCGCCTCCGCCGGCCGGACACCCGAAGGCCTACCCCGGAACCTCCCCACCGGTCAAGGAGCACACAGCCACGATCGGTGAAGGTGGGAGCGGCGCCCCTTGCCCGGCCGGGAGAACCCGGGGTAGAGCAAGCTTGCCCGACCGGCTCTCGTTCACTCACACCGTCAGCATCGTCCGGCGCCAGGTCGTGCGCCGGGCGATTTTCCCCCTCCGCCGGACCGCCCGGGTCCTGGCCGTGGTGACCGCTGAGATCACCGAACACGTCCTACCGGAACGTCACCGCTCCAACCCCCGCGTCGTCCGCCGCGCCAAGCGCACCCCGTTTTCCGCCAAGAAGCCGGTCGACAAGCACCTCACGGGACCGCCACCCACCGTCGTCACAATCCTGACCAGAACCTAAAGTTCCTGGTATTGGGCCGGACCCAGGCGGGCGGTGAATCATCCCGGGCAGGGGTCGGAGTAGGACAGCCGAGGCACCCACCGCGACCATTCCTGCGGGCTGAGCCGGAAGCGCGGATCCGCACAGGCGATCCCGGCAAGCGTCCCCGGATCGGTCGACAGCACCCGTAGACCGCCGTCCTCCCCACCTACCGCGAACGCGTGCCCCTCGCCCGACACGACGAGACGGCTCACCGCGTTGCCCGCGGAGGTGGGGTTCGCGGATGTGGGGTTCGCGGCTGGGAACCGGATGAGCTGGATGGGCTGGATGGGCTGTGCGGTAAGTGGTGCGCCGGCGTCCCACACCATGACGGTTCCGCCTGCGTCCGCCGACACCAGCAGGCCGTCCGCTCCGAACCCGGCACCGGTCACCCGGTCGTCGTGCGCGGTGAGGACGCCCGCGGCCAGCGGTCTGGCCGGATCGGACAGGTCCCACAGCCGCAGCGTGTGATCGTCGCCGCCGGTCACGGCAAGCCGTCCGTCCTGGCTGAAGGCCACCGTCACGACCGCGCCCACATGGCCGGTCATGGTCGCGACCTGGCGTGGTTGTCGCCGGTCCGTCAGATCCCACAGCCGCACGGTCTCGTTGAGGGCCGCGGTGGCCAGCAGCCGGCCGTCCGGACGCAGCGCGAGGTCGGCGACCAGCCCGCCCCGGTTCGGCAGGAAGGTCAGCAGCGCGGGACGGTGCGGATCGCCGACGTCCCAGAGCCCGACCGTCCCGTCCGCGCCTGCCGTGACCAGCAGCTTCCCGGATTCGTCGAGCGCGAGCCGGACGACCGGGCTGATGTGGCCGTTCAGTTGGCTCAGCTGCCCGGCCCCGCCGGGGGCGGCGACCTCCCACATCCGGGCGGACGTGTCCGCGGCACCGACCGCGAACAGACGACCGTCAGCACCGAGCGTGACACCGGTGGCCTGCCCGGTGGCAGCCGGGCTGATTTCGGACGACAGAGTCGGCTTGCGGCGGTCGGTCAGATCCCAGAGCCTGAGCCGCCCGTCGGCATCGACCTCGGCGAGGGTCCGCCCGCGGGCGTCCCAGGCGGCGTCGAGCACTTTCGCGCCACGCTGCGGCAGGAGCACCACCGATGAGGTGACAAAGGAGGAGAGCATGGCGCGGCGCGCCTCGGGTGTGGGCGAGATCCGGAACGCGGCAACGGCAAGCCGGCCGGCGAGCGTCGGATCACCCGGCCGGTTCGCATCTGCCCGCGCGGCGACCTGTCGGGAGACCGCGGCCCGGTTTGCATCGCTTGCGCCATCCCTGCCGGGCAGGACGGTGAGGGCTAGCACGGACGCGGTCGCGACAGCAGCCACGAGGCCACCCAGCAGGACAAGCCTGCGGCGGTGACGGCCTGCCGCCCGAGCCGGGGACGGCGTGTCGGGTTGCCGGGTGCGGGGTCGGACGGCCGGGCCGGGAGCCGGCCACCGTGCCGTCGAGGATGGCGGTGACACGGATGGCGCCGGCGATACCAGCGGATATGGCGAGACCGGTGGCGACACCCGCGGATCTGACGGGGCGAGCCCGATGGTGCCGCCGTTGTCGCCGCTGCCGTCATCGGCAGGTGGGGTCCGGGTGAGCAGGGGGCGCCGAGGCGACCGGCCGGTTCCCGCCGGGCCTTTGGAACTTGCGGAACGTTTCGGGCTCCTGGAACTCTTCGAACCCGTCGACCGGGCCGGTGTCGCGGTGGCCGGGTTCGTGGCGTCCGCGCTGCCCATCAGGACGGCGCGCAGCGAGTCGGCGCTCGGACGCTGCGCGGGATCCTTACACATGGCCTGTGCGACCAGTTCACGCAGGTCGTCGGGGATGCCGTCGAGACGTGGCTCATCGTGGATGATCCGGTAGAGGACCGCTTCGGTCGGCCCGTCGCCCCACGCCGAGCGGCCGGTCCCGGCGTAGATGACGATGCTGCCCCAGGCGAACACGTCCACGGCCGGGGTGACGGGCTCGTCGAGGATCTGTTCGGGTGCCATGTATCCGGGCGTGCCGATCGGCTGTGCGCCGACATGGCTGATATTGGTGAGAACGTTCGACGACCGGGCCAGTCCGAAGTCGATCACCTTGGGTCCGACGGGCGAGAGCAGGACGTTGGACGGGGTGAGGTCGCGGTGGATGATCCCGGCCGAGTGGATGGCGCTCAGTGCGGTCGCGACGCTCAGGGCGAGATGTTCCAGGTCGGCCGGGCGCAGCGGGCCGCGGGCGTTGACCAGTTTGGAAAGCGTCGGTCCCTCGACGAATTCGGTGACCAGGTAGGGCTGGGGGCCGTCGGGGTCGGCGTCAAGGACGGCGGCGGTGGCGAACCGTTTCACCTTGCGTGCGCTGTCGGCCTCGCGGCGGAACCGGGCGCGGAACTCGGGGTGCTCGGCGAGTTCCGGGCGGATCACTTTGATCGCTACCCACTGGCCGTCCTGGCGGGAGGCGAGGAAGACCGCACCCATTCCGCCCTGCCCGAGGCGGCCCGCGATGCGGTAGGGCCCAAGTTGGCGAGGGTCCTCAGGCCGCAGCGGAGCCATGACATTGCCTGACACGGGCGGCGGTGTCGTTCCCGGCACGACTGCACCCCCCGGAACCGATCCGATCTCGATGTCACCGTACGCCACGCTTACGGTATTGCGGCCATCCGTTGCTGGATCGACAAGGTGGCGCCACCGATGCCCATGGGTGTGATCAGATTGCCGAGTGCGGTCAGTTTGGCGGGAACAGCCTGGTAATAGGCCCACACGCCTCGTTTCTCACGGATGAGCAGGCCGGCGTCGACGAGCACCTTGAGGTGGTGGCTGATCGTGGGCTGGGTGAGTTCGAGCGGTTCGGTCAGTTCGCAGACGCACGCCTCGCCGCCCTCGTGGGCGTAGATCAGTGAGAGCAGTCGAAGGCGGGTCGGGTCGGCGATGGCTTTGAGTAGTCCGGCGAGCTGGACGGCGGCTTCGGCGGAGAGAGGCTCACGGGTGAGCGGGGTGCAGCACGCCCCGTCCGCGCTCGGGGACGCATCCTCCCCGGACCCCCCTGACTCCGCGGAGCGGGCGCTGGTGGGGGCGGTCATGGATCCAGCATGCCGCACCTATTGACAGCCGTCTATGTCCGGGGTGATGCTCGGCGCCATCGGTAGATAGACGGCGGTCGATGTCTTGATGGTGATCACGATGGCCCGGGTGCAGTTGGCATTGAACGTCTCGGATGTGGACGCGGCGGTGGATTTCTACTCGAAGCTGTTCGGGGTGGAGCCGGCGAAGCGGCGTCCGGGGTATGCGAACTTCGCCGTTGACGTTCCGCCGCTGAAGCTGGTCCTGATCGAAAATCCGCAGGCTCGCGGGTCGGGTGTGGCCGGTGCGCTCAACCACCTCGGCGTCGAGGTCGAGTCCACCGAGCAGGTGCACGCGGCGACCGCGTGGCTGGCCGAGCAGGGGCTGGCGACCGCGACCGAACAGGCCACGACCTGCTGTTACGCGGTGCAGGACAAGGTGTGGGTGGATGACCCGGACGGGGCGCCATGGGAGGTCTACACCGTCCTCGGCGATGCCGAGCAGGGCGTGGCCACCGAACCGCGGGCCACCGAACCGCGGGCCACCGAACCGCGGGCCGTTGACCCCGACGTGCCCGGGTCGGCGTGCGCCTGCGGGCCCGCGGGCTGTGGGCCGGAGGCCACCGCCGTCGGGGCGGGGACGCCGGAGCTGCTGACCCTCACCACATCCGCCGCCCGGTGACCGCAGGGCGGATACCGCCGCTGGCGCGGCGGCTCGCGGCGGAAGCGGTCGGCAGCATGCTGCTGGCCGCCCTGGTGATCGGCTCGGGGATCGCCGCCCAGCAGCTCAGCACCGATGTGGGCCTACAGCTGGCGGAGAACGCGGCGGTGACGGCCGCCGGCCTGTTCGCGATCATCCTGATGGTCGGGCCGGTCTCCGGCGCCCACTTCAACCCCGTCGTCTCCGCCGTGGACGCGGTGTTCGGCGGGTTGTCCTGGCGGGATGCCGCCGCCTACCTGCCGGCACAGGTCGCCGGCTGCATGGCCGGGGCGGTACTCGCCAACCTGATGTTCGACCGGGCGGCGGTCTCGATCTCGACCCATCACCGCGCGTCCGGGCCACACCTGCTGTCCGAGGTGGTGGCGACCGCCGGCCTGTTGCTGGTCATCTTCGCCCTGGCCCGGTCCGGCCGGGGCGACCGCGCCCCGGCGGCGGTCGGTGCCTACATCGGTGCGGCGTACTGGTTCACCAGCTCCACCAGCTTCGCGAACCCGGCGATCACCATCGGCCGGATGTTCTCGAACAGTTTCGCCGGGATCGCCCCCGCATCGGCCCCGGGTTTCATCGCAGCCCAGCTCGTCGGGGGTCTGGTCGGGGTCGGGGCGATCGGCCTGTTCTACCCCGGACTGAGCCCGGCGGCCGCCGCCGACGTCGTGGTAGGCCACGCCGTTGCCGGCGAGGCGAACGGGCACCGCCGGTCCACGTCCACGTCCACGTCCGTTGGCTGAAGGAGCGTCTGTGTCCACCATTCCCGAGGTGCTGTTTGTCTGCGTCCACAACGCCGGCCGTTCCCAGATGGCCGCCGCGCTCCTGGACCACCATGGCGCCGGTCGGGTATCCGTCCGCTCGGCCGGCTCCGCCCCCGCAGCCGAGATCAACCCAGCCGTCCGGGCGGTCATGGAAGAGATCGGCATCGACCTGTCCAAGGAGTTCCCCAAGCCGCTCACCGACGATGCGGTCCGCGCCGCCGACGTTGTCATCACCATGGGCTGCGGTGACGCCTGCCCCGTCCACCCCGGCAAGCGCTACCTTGTCTGGGACCTCGACGACCCCGCGGGCAAAGCCCCCGACCAGGTCCGACCGATCCGTGACGACATCGACGCCCGGGTCCGCGCCCTGCTCGCCGAGCTCGTCCCGGTGGGCGCCTGAGCGAGATTCCGGCCCGACCCTCGCGGCGTCCTTGGCTTTCTTCACCCATTTTCCCAACGTCATCTCGTGGACGCTGATGTTCCGGGCGACCTCGGTGACCGGGAGATGATTTCCCGCTCCTCGATTTTCAACAGCTCGCGCAGGGCCATCCACCATCCAGTCTGTCGACGTTGCCGAGATCATCCTATCGGAGCGTCGCTACGACCATTTGAACCCGCGAAGAGATTTTCTTCTTCGACGATCTGGAGACGATCACCGCGGAGTCTCAGCCCGGTTGCGGGGACGATAACCCGTATCGGTAGACCCACACGGAGGGCGCTTCCGAAGCACGCCTTGCGGTCGGGGCGCCCTCCTGCATGTCGATAGTCACGCTAGGATGATCATATGGTGACGACAAAAATCGAGTGGGACGACGTGGACGATGATGTCCGGAAGGCTGTCGAGATACACAGTGGTGTGATTCTAAAAGCAGAGACGGCGCAGGATGGTTTTAATTCACAGATCGCCGCAGTCGTCCAGACTACCACGGGAAAAGTCTTTGTGAAGGGGCTTGGTACCGACCATCCCCGTGTCTGGACACAGCATGTGGAAGCGGCCGTCAACCCGTACGTTCGCGAAGTAGCTCCTGGCCTCCTCTGGCATGCCGAGACCGCCCGGTGGAACCTTCTTGGATTCGAGTATGTCCATGGTCGTCGCGCCGACTACTCGCCAGACTCCGAAGACCTTGTGAAGATTTCCGAAAGCCTCCGACGGCTTCAGAAAATGCCGTGCCCGGACCTTCCGCTGAAAAGAGCCGAGCAAAGATGGTCAGCCTACGTCGATGACCCCTCGGCGTTTGCGGGCGATTACCTTCTCCATACGGATTACAATCCCGAGAATGTCCTGGTCGCAGATCGGACGCACCTGGTCGATTGGGCATGGTCTACCAAGGGCACGGGCTGGATCGACCCGGGCTGCTGGGTTATCTGGCTGATGGCAGCCGGCGACCACAGTGCCGAGAGCGCCGAAGCATGGGCCGCGCGGATCCCCTCCTGGAATACAGCACCCCAAGATGCGGTCAATGCCTTCGCCGAGGCTAACGCCAAGCTCTGGGCAGAGATCGTCCAGGTTGACCCGAATCCGTGGACAGCCCGTATGGCGACGGCGGCGGAACGCTGGTCGCACTACCGCATCTCATGACTCGCATACCGCAGCCGCAGAAGGGTTCAGATCTCCCATGGGACGTGGATTGCTTGGGTATGGGGCACGATGATCGTTCCGGCGTGGAGTCGTATCGGCGGGTTGAGGAGCTGCACTGCCGCTTGCTTGATCAGATCGGCGATGTGGGTAGCGTCGGTAAGGCAGCTGATGGTGGTGATGGCCTCCCAATGTGTGACCGGGAGGTGGAGCGTTTACGTGCTGCACTTGTCCCTGGAGACCACCGCACCCGTCCTGCTCCGCGCCGGGATCTGGTCCCTGCATCCGTTCACCCACCCCGGCATGATCCAGCTCGGGGAATGGCTGCCCATGCACTGGCGCGAGCTCAAACAGCTCCAACGCCGCCAACTTGCACGCGCTCGGCCTGAATGACGACGTCACCCACCCGGTCGAACGCGAGTCCTTCGCCGAGGTCGTCCAGCACACGCTCACCACTCACGCCCAACCCCTGTTCACCCGGATGCTGCGCGAGGGCTCCGCCCTGTTCGACACCGACTTGGTCGACCCCGACGCCCTGCGCCAGGCCGTGCTGTATGTCCGCGACGGCCACTACCATGAACACAACGACGCGCAACTCCTCGAAGTCATCGACTTTCACCTCGCCGCAGCGGCGTTCCTGTAGCGGCAACGGAATCCGACGTCATAGCCCCCGCTGTACAGCAGCCACCTTTTGTTTGTGGATGCCGCCCGGTCCACCGCCCACCAGGCCATCAGTGTCTCCGGCTTGAACTCCTGGAACTTCGGATCGGTCACCGACGTATACAGGTAGTACGCGGACTCGGCCAGTTCCGTCGGCGTCCAGCCCCAAGGCGGGGTCTCCTCCTGCACCATCGTACAGCCCACGATCCGGTCACCATCCTCCTCCAGTACCCACATCGTGCCGTCGGTGTTCTCCGCCTGCGCCGCCACATCGTCCGCGCTGTCCCGCCAACTCGGCAAACCGCGTTCCTCCAACCAGACGCAACGGCTACGAATTATAGCCGCGACCGCGGGCACATCGGCGTTCGTAGCCAGCCGCATCGCGAACATCAGAAGCCTCCACAGGTAGATAAGGGAAAACGAGACTCCAGGCGGAACGGCCAATTGCAACCAGACCCCGAACATCGTAGCGCTACGGCTGGCCGCCTACCGGCGTTCCGATCCGCCTTACTGCGAGTTTCGATGCGGCCGGCACCTGTGGCTCTCAACATGGGGCTGTAGGGACAATGAGTTTAATTCCGATTCAGCCTGGCCACGATGTCATGACTACCAGGCCGTGATGAGATCGTCCGGGCCGACCGATCGCAGCGGCAGATCCGGGGTGACACCGCTGCGGCTCACGGCGAGCAGTGCGGTTGCCCGGTCAACCCCGGGCACTGCCGCGGTATCGCGGATCAGAGCGGCATGGTCGTGATGGTCGAAAGGTTTCACGACGTGCCATTTGATGCTCCCGGCGAACAGGATCCGGGTGGCGGCACCGTCGCGGTCGGCACCGACGATGTCTATTTCGGGATTGTTCTGGCGGTTCCACCATCCGCCGACCGCTTCTACCTCCGGCCAACCGAGTTCCGGGGCGATTCGCAGCAGAGCCTTGCGGATCAACGGCTCAACGGCGCGACCGCGCCAGGCCGTCCAGGATCGCTGGACTCTGCGCAGCAGCAGGTCGGTACGTCCACGTTCGACGAGAGGCAGGCCTGCCTGCAGAAAAGCCAGGTAAAACCTCAGGTAAGGGTCGGCGATGCGGTAGCGGCGGTCCTTCTCGGAGGGCTTGGTCGACAACGGCGTGTCGGTGGAGATCACACGTTTGGTTTCCAGGAGACGCAATGCGTTGGTCAGGGAACTGGCTGCGATCGGCGCGATCCCGCTTGATGTTCTGGCGCGGACGCCGCTCCAGGTGCGTTCGCCATTACCGATCGCGGCGAGCACGGTACGGGCCTGCAACTGGGCGGGGAATTCCGCGGCCAGCGAGCGTTCCCCGGAAACCAGCAGTGCCGAGGTCGGATTGGCCAACGAGGTGGCCAGAAATTCTTCGAGCGACTGCCCGGGGTTCCACTCCTGACAGATCAGTGGCAGGCCGCCGGTGACAAGGTGGGCATCGATCGCATCGGCCGCCCTCAGACCGATCATGGAGCCGACCTCGGCGGGATTCAACGCGGGCAGCACCATTACCGTGCCACGTTGGTGGAATGGGCGCCGATAATCGTCAAGACGTTCCATCATGGCCAGATCCGAACCAATGAGCACAAACAGGACCGGCTTGCGTGCCAGCATTGTGTCCCAGGCTGTCTGCAGTACGCCTTCCAGCGCCGGATCGGATTCGATCAGCCAGGGTAGCTCGTCGATCACCACGATGCTTGCGGTGTCATCGGGCAGCGCGGCAGCGAGCTGCCGGAACAACGATATCCACGTCGGCAACACCATGCCGTCGGTGAACAGGTCCCGGCTCGGCAGCTCCGAATCGACAACGGACGCGGCGAAGACCGTCCGTTCGGCCGCAGGCTTGGCTCCCTGCGTGGCCTGGAAGAACACCGATGGCACCCCGGCCCGTTCACAGAACACCTGGACCAGCCGTGACTTGCCGACACGGCGCCGGCCCCGCAGCAGCACCGCCACACCCGGAAGATCACGCCGTCCAGTGCGTACCGTCCCGAGCAGCGCATCAAGTTGCGCCAGCTCCGCGGACCGGCCGACGAACCCGCTCGACGTCATCAGAAGCTCCACTCGTCTGAACTACAGTTGAGTGTAGTTCAGACGAGTGGAGTTACCTGCTCGGCTGTGGCGGGCGGACCGGGACTGAAACCAGAGAGCCCACGGGCGGATCAGGGCCGGCGGGTCGGAAGCATCACGATCTCGGCGACGGTGGTGCGGGCCGGCAGCATCAGCACCGCTGTCACCATCTCGGCCACGTCCTGCGGCGCCATGAGTGTGTCGGAAGGCCAGGCCCGGCCCTCGGATCGGAAAACCCGTTGCTGCATGGGGGTTGCCGTCCGGCCGGGCATCAGGGTGCACACGCGGACACCGGCGTCCGCGACCTCGCCGCGCAGGCTGTCGGCGATCGCACGCAGCGCATGCTTGGTGGCCGCATACTGGCCGATCCCGGGGCCGGCGGAACGGCCCTGGGTCGAGTTGACGAAGACGATGTCCCCGCGGGACCGTACAAGATCCGGTAGTAGGAGCTGGGTGAGGGCGTAGGGTGCGCGGACGTTCACCGCGTACTGATGGTCGAGATCGCTGATGTCCGCGTCCGCCATGGGTGCCCGATGGTGGGTACCGGCCGAGTGGACCAGGATCGACAGGCTGCCGAGTCGCTGCCGGACGGTCGCGGCAAGGTCGGCGCGTCCGTCGGAGTCGGTGATGTCAGCCGGGTGGACGTGCAGATGAGCCGCGGCGCTGCCGGCATCCTTCCGGACCGCGTCCAGCGCGCCCCGGTCCCGGCCGGTCGCGACGACCGAGGCGCCGGCCGCGGCCAGGCGCAGCGCGATGGCCCGCCCGATGCCGCTGGACGCTCCGGTGACCAGCGCCGCGCGACCGGTCAGCTGTGGTTTCGGTGCTGGTACCGCTGCGAAGGTCATGTGAACCCACCTGTAGTGTCAGGCGCTTGTTGTGCTGGCTTTGGATTTTTTGGCGCTCTTAGAGCGAGGCCGGGGCCTGGTGCAGAGGTCAGGATTTGGTGAAGACGAGCAGAACTTCCATGGTCCCGTTATCCTCGGTCTTGATCCCGCCGAAGCTCGGGTTGCTGACGTTGTAGTCGGCGAACACGATCGGGATCTGTCCGCTGATCTTGATTTGCACGCCGGACCGCTGGGTGTCGAGGGAAATCGTGACGGTCTTGGTGACGCCGTGCAGAGTGAGGTCACCGGTCGCCTGGTAGGTCTTTGTCACCCCGGCCGCGGGCACCGACCCGAGGTCGATCGGCTTGGTCAGCGTGAAGGTGGCTGTCGGGTACTTGGACGTCTCCATGATCCGGCCGTGGAACTGGCCGTCCCGTTGCGACTGGTCACTCGCGACGGTTGTCATGTCCACGGTGAAGTTTGCGGACTCGACGGTCGTACCTGAGACGACCATCTTCCCGGTGACGCCCGAGGTCCGACCGACGGCGGTGGTGGCCTGCCCGAAGAGGACCTCCTTGACGCGGTAGCCGGCCTGTGAACCGGTTCCGACCGCCCAGGCGCCGTCAGCGGATACGGCCGTGGTTCCAGCGGTGTCGGAGGCAGCCTGGGTGGACTGTGAGTTGACCGACAGCTTGGCCGGCGGATCACCTTCGATGAAGTTGATGTAAACGAACGGCCCCCCGACCAGGAGCGCGACCACCACGATCCCGCCGATGATCGCACCCTTCAGCCACCGGGGGCGTTCCCTCCCGGACGGACTCGGCTGGTTCGTCTCCTGGGTGGCGTCGGCTGTCATGAATTACTCCTTGTAATCAGATCCTGTGTCCGCGCCCGGTACGTCTGCACCGACGACTGGCACAGGACGGATGTTGCACGGGCAACGTTAGGAAATCCTGAACGTGATCCGTAGGCACGGTGTGATCAGTGTGTCACCCGTCTTGACCGTGGTCCGTCGTGCCCGGAGCGGGTGGGCCCGCGAGGGTTGGCCTCATCGCTCCGTGAACCAGCCGCGGGCCGCCGAGTCGGGCGGGGGAACGTCGAGTCAGGCGGGGGGAGCGCTGAGCGCCCGAAGATCGGCCTGCATCTGGTCGATCTCGATCGCCTGGTTGATGACCATCGCCCGGGCCAGTGCCCGTACCTGCGGCTCCTGCGCACGGGCCGCGGCCTCCTGCGCCATCGTGATCCCGCCGCGGTGGTGGCGGATCATGAGGGTGAGAAACAGTGTGTCCAGGTCCCGCCCCTGCGCAGCGGAAAGCCGCGTGAGCTCTGCGTCGGTAGCCATGCCGGGCATGGCTACCGGCGAAGCCGCAGACCCGGCCACGGACGAGGTCACGGACGCCGACCCGTCGTGGTCGGCATGGCCGGACTGGTCACTGTGATCGGCGTGACCGTGACCGTGATCGCGCATCCACCGCATCGGCGGGTCGCTGGAAACCTGCGGCAGGCCCCACCCGGTCAGCCATGCGGACATGACACCGATCTCCCGCTGCTGGGTGAGCGCGATGTCCTGGGCGACGCCACGCTGCGTCACGTCCGCGCCGCCGCGGAACTCGACCATCGCCATCTGGACGGCCTGGGCGTGATGGGTGGACATGTCACGGGCGAAACCGGCGTCCACGGATCCCTCAGCAGGCGGACGGTTGACAAGGCCACGCAGGCCCGCGCCGGCGGCCAGCAGGATGACGACCACGGCCAGCGCCGCCGGCGCCCAGCGGAGCCGGCGGCGCAGCCTCACCCCGACCGCCGTGCCGGTCACCGCCGTGCCGGTCACTTCGCTGCTCTCGTCGGCCAACGGTGTCAGACCTGCATCTGAGAGTTGAACACGAATGTCCGTTTGCCCACCTGTACCCGGGTACCGGGTACCAGCGGAGCCGGCTCGTGCGGGTTCAGCGGGGTCCACACGGTCGCCTCGGGCGGGGCGATGTAGGTGCCGTTCGCCGAGCCCTGGTCGGCGATGACAGCGTCCCACCCGCTGAGCGTGATGACCGCGTGGACGCGGGAGACCGCGCTCTCCCCGTCCTCGACCATCAGCGGACGTGCGCGGCCGGCTCGGACGGCGTCGTCACGGTCCGGCTGCCGACCGATCACCAGGTCCTTGTCGACGTTGACGGTCAGCCCGTCATCGAAAACGATCACCCCGATGGTCGGCCGGGGACCCCACACGCTGCGACCGGTCTGCTGGGCCAGCGACAGCCCGCACTCGGTGCAGTAGGGAGCGGTCGGGTGGTTGAAGTGACTGTTGGCACAGAGGATGCCTTCGACCTGTGCTTCGGCCTGGTTCGGCAGCATCGTCGGAGCATCCTGGTCGTCGAACAGGTCGGCGACGTCGAAACCGCGGCCGGGAAGCTCGGTGATGGCCTCGCTCTCGGTATCCTCCGCGTGCGCGGCCGAGCCGCGGCCGGCGAGTTCGGTCGGCGGGTCCTCGTCGGCGGCGGTGAGGCTGGCGAAGTCCGCGGCCTGGGTGGGCTGGACGGCGGCGCGCAGGCGGGCGTCGTCGTCGATGTCCTGGCCGTTCAACGGCGCCAACGCCGGCGGTGCCGTCGACATCGAGGACATCGAGGGCGCGGAGTCGGCGGCTGGACCTGTCGATGGGCCACCGGCCGCGGATGGGATCGGTGCGGCTGCGGTCATCGGGTCGCGAGGCCCACCAAAGCCGGCCAGGAACTGCTCCTCGGTGCCCTTGGGCATGGGCGGTACGGGCGCGCCGGAGGGCACCAGCGTTGCTCCGATGCCGGGGACCGCTCCGATCCGTAGGTCAAGCGGGAAGGCGTCGTCGTCGGGACTGCCCGCGGCTCCGACGATGCCACCAGGTCCGAGGGTGCCGGCCGGGCCGACGTCGAGGCGGCCGAGCTCGGCGGGCAGCAGGCGGTCCACCCAGGTGGCCGACTCGGCGCCGGAGAGGGTCAACGAGGTCGGGCCGTGGGCGGCCACCTCCATCGAACCGTGGATCAGCGCGGCCAGCCGGTCGTTGACACCGGCGAGCAGAGCGAAGTCGGGCACGGCCTCCGGGTCGGCGTCCGCGAGCAGCCCCGCGACCCGGCGCACCAGCCTGCGGCCGGTGGTCGACGCCGGCCCGGTATCGCCTACCACCTCGGCGCACAGCGCCAGCAGCGTCTTGGCCACCTCGTACGTCTCGGGACGCCCGGTGCGCGCGACGACGAGAACGCCTGGCAGGCGGACCACCACCCCGGCTTCGGCCCCGCGTCCGGTCGCCACCACGACTCGGAAACCGTCAAGTCCCGCCATCGTCGCGCCCCTCGTCCCTCGTTCATCGTCCTGTACCCACCTATCCTGCCGGTGGATCGGGCACGCGTCAGCAACCTGTCGGCTACGGATGAAGTTTCAGGCGTCCCCGGGGCCTCCGCAGGCGCGGGCGATCAGCCGAGGGTTCTGTCCAGATGCAGCGCGGCGCTGATCAGGGCGAGGTGGGTGAACGCCTGTGGGAAGTTGCCCAGTGCCTCACCGGACGGCCCGATCTCCTCAGCGTAGAGGCCGACGTGGTTGGCGTAGGTCAGCATCTTCTCGAACACCAACCGTGCCTCGCTGACCCGGCCGGCGCGGGTGAGCGCCTCGACGTACCAGAAGGAGCACAGGTTGAAGGTACCTTCGTCGCCGTCCAGACCGTCGCTTCCGTCCGCGGCGTAACGGCGTACCAGGCTGTCGCTGACGAGCTCCTCACCGAAGCGGTCGAGGGTCGACAGGAAACGCGGGTCGGTGGGCCCGGAGAACTTGACCAGAGGCATGCACAGCAGGGACGCATCCAGCCGGGGCGACCCGGGATGCTCCATGTAGGCGCCTCGGGCCGGGTCCCATGCCGAGTTCTGGACGAAGTTGTACGCGCGACCGGCGTGCTCCTTCCATTTGTTGGTGGGCCCGGGCAGGCCCCGCTGCCGGGAGATGCGGCACGCGCGCTCGAATGCCACCCAGGTCATCAGTGCCGAGTAGGTGAAGCGCTGCCGGCCGCCCCGGGTCTCCCAGATTCCCTCGTCCGGCTCCTCCCAGTGTCCGGCGAGCCAGTCCAGCTGGCGGGAAAGGGCCTCCCAGAGCTGGAAGGAAATGGGCGCGGCGAGTTTGTTGTAGAGGTACACCGAGTCCATGAGCTCGCCGTAGATGTCGAGTTGGAGCTGCCCGGCGGCGCCGTTGCCGATGCGCACCGGCTTCGAGTCGCGGTAGCCGCTGAGATGGTCGAGCACGATCTCGTCGAGGTCGGCGTTGCCGTCCACGCTGTAGAGGACGTGGAGCCCCTTGCCGGCCGGGACCTCGTGACAGCGCTGCTCCAACCAGTCCATGAAGGCCGCGGCCTCGTCGGTGAACCCGAGCGTCATCAGGGCGTATGTGGTAAAAGCGGCATCGCGGATCCAGGTGTAGCGGTAGTCCCAGTTGCGGATGCCGCCGAGTTCCTCCGGCAGCGAGGTGGTGGGCGCGGCGACCAGTGCCCCGGTGGGCCGGTAGACCAGCAGCTTGAGGACGAGCGCGGAGCGGTGCACCATCTCCCGCCAGCGTCCGTGGTAGCGGCTGCGGCGCAGCCAGTTCTGCCAGTAGGCGAGGGTCCGGTTGAACAGCCGCTCCGCCTCGCCTGACACCAGCGGTCGGATGGGGGTGTTCCACTCGAGGACGACGTCCGCGGTTTCGCCCATGTCGAGCGCGAATGCTGCCGTGACACCGCCGCTGTCCGCGACAAGAGGCACCGCTGTACGCAGGGTGAGGGTGCCGACGGGGGAGTCGAACACCGCTCCCTGGCCGTCGACAACCGTCACGGTATGCGAGGAACGTCCGTAGTCGAAGCGCGGGTGACAGCGCAGCGAGAACTCGGCCCGCCCGCGTACGGCCCTGGCCTGGCGGACGATCACATGTGGTGCCTCGGTCACGTCGCTGTCGACGGGGACCATGAAGTCGACGAGTTCCCCGACGGCCTGCGGTGCGAGGAAGCGGGTCATCAAGACGTTGGAGTCCGGCAGGTAGAGCTGCTTGGCACGGGAACCGGGACAGTGGATGCGGAAGGCCCCGCCGCGGTCTGCGTCGAGCAGGCTCGCGAACACCGAGGGCCCGTCGAAGCGCTGGGGGCAGTACCAGTCGATGGTGCCGTCGGTCGCGACGAGTGCCACCGTGCGCAGATCGCCGATGACCGCGTGCTCCTCGATCGGGGGATAGCCGGTGCCGGGGGGATGGCCGGTGTCGCGCATGGATGGTCTCCGGATGGGCTGCCGATAGGTCGTCCGCCGCGGCGGTTCCGCGAACGTACGTCCCGTTACCAGCCTATGAACTTCAACTGGGTGAAGTGTCGGATGATGCATGGCCCCGGCGGAGTCCGCCTTGGATCTGTGACGGTGCGTGTAAGTGGGCGCGTACCGGACTCCATGGCCGGGTGCCGGTGTTCGCTGCCGTCCATATCACATTACGATCACGCCATGCCCGCGCAGAGACCCACGGCGGAAGACGGACGTGGCGGGCTCGTTATGTTCGCCAGAGGCGATCGGGTGTCCCCGGCGGATGATCTCGGTGGTGGGGTCTGGTCGCGCCGTGGGACCGTCCTGGCGGTGCATCTGGCACCCCGTCGTGAGTCCGGGCCCGGCGAGGACAGGGTGCGGGTCGAGGCGGCGGCATGGGTGCCGCCGACATCGGCTCGGGCAACCGTGCTGTGGGACGACGGTACCGCGGAGATCATTGCGGAAGACCGGCTGTTCATGGTCTATGACCAGGAGGAGCCGATCGGCATCCAGGTCGTCACCGTGGCCATGACGCAGCCCGTCGACGTCGTCCAGCACGGCGGGCACGTCGTCCTGGTACTGCGAGAGGGTCTGTTGCCCCCGGGCGAGATCTCGCATCTGCGAGACAAGCTGCGTAGGGTCCGGGCGTCAATGGCGCCGGAGAACTCCGACGGCCGTTCGCCGGCGGAGACCCGCCGGCGTGACCTGGACCTGCTACGGGCTCTCATCGCCCAACTGACTGGTCAGTAGGAGCGTTCCCGGGAGCTGACGGATCGTGAGGCCTGAGGGCTTCACGATCCGTCAGGATGTCGAGTAGGGACCCGGGCGTACGGCCGGGCCGCCGTAGGAGCTGCCGTTGAGGCTGCCCCGGGGCGGTTGTTCCGTCATGGCCTGACTGACCTTGGATGCGATGGCTTCGGTCAGCCGGATCGCCTGCGTGAGCGACAGGTTGAGCACGATCTCGCTGTCATCGGTCATCGCGAAGCGCACCGACACGTCCGCCATGGTCGTTCCTTTCCTCCTGCGTCGGCGGCGAGAAGCCGCGGTTGGTCCTCAACGATCCCTGATCGTGTCATCGGGTTGGCAGGTACCCCCCAGCAGCCTCTCGGTACCTGCTGAGACTTCGGACATTGAGTTTACGAAAAGTATTTTAAACCTTACTTAAGGTGGAAACTCGCGGGTTACTCCTGCCACTCTTTCTCTTTAAGTGTTAGTACCGTCACCGATGGTATCCATTGTCGATCGAGGTTAGAGGCTCAGGTGACTGGGACGTGACAGAGAACGTGGCGGCATTGACAGCCCGGTCGATCCCGGAATCCGACCCGTACGACCGATACGACCCGTCCGATGGGGCCGGTCCGGGGCGGAGCCCGCTCCCATCCGGTGCCGTCGAGATCTCCGTGGTGATGCCGTGTCTCAACGAGGAGGCGTCGGTCGGGACCTGTGTGATCAAGGCGTTCGTCGGCATCGCCGCGGCGGGTCTCGGCGGTGAGGTGATCGTTGTCGACAACGGTTCGACGGACGGGTCGGTCTCGGTCGCCCGGTCGGCCGGCGCCCGCGTCCTGGTCGAGCCGCGACGAGGCTACGGCAACGCCTACCTCGCCGGATTCGCGTATGCGCGGGGCCGATATCTGGTGATGGGCGATTCCGACGATTCCTATGACTTTTCCGAACTTACGGAACTCGTCGCGCCGCTGCGGGCCGGTCGCGCCGACTACGTTCTCGGCTCCCGATTCTCGGGAAGGATCATGCCCGGCGCGATGCCACGGTCGCACCGTTATCTGGGTAATCCGGTACTGAACGGGATGCTCAACCGACTCTTCGGCCTCACGTCATCCGACGCCCATTCTGGAATGCGCGCTTTCACCCGTGCCGCATACGAGCGGATGGGACCGCGCTGCGAAGGTATGGAACTCGCCTCCGAGTTGGTCATCGCGGCCGCCCGGGTCGACCTGCGGGTCGAGGAGGTCCCGATCACCTATCACCCCCGTGTGGGCGCGTCCAAACTGCGCTCGCTGCGTGACGGCTGGCGCCACGTGCGTTTCATGCTGTTACTCGCACCCCGTCACCTGTTCGTCATCCCGGGGCTGGTGCTGCTCACACTCGGTGTCACCGGGCAGTTCGTGCTGCTACCCGGATCCCTCGACGTCGGATTTCATCGTCTCGACGTGCACTTCTGCGTGCTGTTCGCGATGGTGGCCATTCTCGGTTGGCAGGTGGTGCTGCTCGGGGTCTTCGCCGACTCCTATCACCGTACGGTCGGCTGGGCGCAGCGTCCGCGCAGACTTTCTGCCTGGGTACAGCTGCGGTTCACCCTCGAGCGTGGTCTGGTGGCCGGGCTCGGGCTGTTCCTCATCGGTCTTGGTATTGACGCGATCATCCTGGCCCGGTGGATCGCCGCCGGTCTCGGTCCGCTCAACGAACTGAGGCCGGCACTGTTGGCCATGACCTTGATGGTGCTGGGCGCGCAGAGTGCTTTCGCATCCTTCTTCCTGCATCTGCTCACAGCGGGGAGTCCGGGATCCGGTGTGCGTGCCCCTGCCTCGATCCCGGCCATCCGGGACGCGGAGCTCCCCCCGTCCCGGATGGGTGCGAAGTGACACCGCTGACGCTGGAGAATCATCTGGGCGGCGCCTGTGCGGTCAACTACCGGCGGTTCGAACTCGATCTCGTCTCGCCGCACTGCGGCCGGCGGATTCTGGAGGTCGGGTCCGGTCTGGGCGATTTCGCCGCGGGGCTGAGCGGTTACGACCATCTGACCGTCTCCGATACCGATCCGTTCTGCCTGCGGACATTGCGTGATCGCTTTATCGCTCGCGCCGATGTCAACGTGATACCGCTCGACATCGGCCGCCTGGGTGCCGGGGCGACGGGGATCGCCCCGGTCGACACATTGATCATGATGAACGTGTTGGAACACATCGACGACGACGCCGGCACGCTTCGACGGCTCGGGCGTCTGCTGGTGCCCGGTGGGCGGGCCGTGCTGTGGGTTCCGGCGTACCCCGCGCTGTACGGCGAGTTCGATCGCATGGTCGGTCATTTCCGCCGCTACACGCCGTCCACACTGCGGCGGACGGTGCAGACGGCCGGTCTTCGCGTCGAGTCGCTGCAACCGGTGAACCTGCTCGGTGGGATCGCCTGGTGGGCAACCGTTCGTTGCGCGGGGCAGCGCAGCGCCGCTCCGCGTCTGGTGCGGGTCTATGACCGGGTCGTCATGCCCACCACCCGGTTCATCGAGCGGCGGATGCGGGTGCCGTTCGGCCAGTCCCTGCTCTGTGTGGCACGGGTGGATGCGACACGGGTGGATGCGACACAGGTCGGTTTGGCGGGGGTCGGTTTGACGGGGGTCGGCGTGGCACGGTGGGGGCCGGGCCGCGAGTGACAGAGCAACTGGTCCGCCCCGTCCTGGCTCCGCCTGAGGAGGTGGCCGTACCACCCCCTTCGGCGGCCCGGTGGCCTTCTCCCGTGAACCGGGGGACGCGGGGGACGCGGGGGATGTTGTGGCGCGCGACACGGCATGCCACCGGTGAACTCCGGGCTCGCCACCGTCTGTTCGTGGTGCTGTTCGTGACCGGCACGATACTGCGGCTCGCGGCGCTTTTCGCCTACTGGCCGGCGTTGGAGTTCTACGGCGACTCATATTCCTATATGTGGTATTCCCGGATACTACGTCCGGATTCGGTCCGCCCGTTCGGATATTCGGCATTCCTGCGGCTGCTCACGTGGTCTCCGTCGCTGGCGGTCATACCAGCAGTCCAGCACCTGCTCGGCCTTGGTCTCGGTTTCGCGCTCTATTACCTGTCGCTGCGCCGCGGGTTGTCCCGTGGCCTTTCCTCGGCGGCTGCCGCGCCGGTGCTGCTGGACGCCTACCAGGTGAACATCGAGCAGATGGTCATGGCGGAAACGGTGTTCTCCGTCCTCCTGACCGCGGCAATCATGGTGCTGCTATGGCACCCCCGCCCCACTCTGACCAGGTGCGCCGGGGCCGGCTTACTACTGGGGGCAGCCACGCTCACCCGTTCGGTGGCGCTGGTGTTGCCGGTCCTCGCCG
Source organism: Frankia sp. Cppng1_Ct_nod (assembly GCF_920656135.1). Lineage (NCBI taxonomy): Bacteria > Bacillati > Actinomycetota > Actinomycetes > Frankiales > Frankiaceae > Frankia > Frankia sp. Cppng1_Ct_nod. Next base: position 28,277 of record NZ_CAKKTK010000050.1, read on the forward strand.
GCCTGTATCTGCTTGCCAGGTCCGCCCGTGGGCGCCGGCTCGTCGCGTTCGGTCTCGGCTGTACGTTGCCGTTGCTGGCCTATGCGGCCTGGTTCGCCTGCGTGTACGGAAACTTTGCCCTGCAGAACGTGGACGGATTGTTTCTCTGGGGCCGGGTCGCCCAGTTCGCCGACTGTTCCCGCATCGAGGTGAAACCCCGGGAGATTCCGCTGTGCTCGCCGCATCCACCCGGCGAGCGGCCAGGGCCCAACTACTACGACTGGGACCCGAACAGTCCACGGTTCGGTTTCGCGACGTTCGACGCGGACACGACCGCGTTTTTTCGTGACTTCGCGTTCAAGGTGATCGAAGCGCAGCCCGCGGCATACGGCCGGATGGTGGCCGGTGACGTCCTGCACTTCTTCGCGGCGTCACGGCGCGCTTATCCGCGTGACTGGTACCTGGCGAGCTGGCAGTTCCCGACCGGAGGAGTCGATCCACACTGGCAGATCGACCATGCGCTGAACAGCTACGACGGCAATGTCGTGCCCCGCCGTTACGATCCGGTTCTCGGTGGTCTGCTGCGTGGCTACCAGTCGTTCGGATTCACCCCGGGTCCGCTGCTCGGAGGGTGCGCGCTGCTGGGCGTGCTGGCATCCATGATTGCTTCTGGTTACGGGCGGGCCCGGTTACGTCACGACTGCCTGCTGCTCGTCGGCATGGGTCTGGTTCTGCTGGTGATCCCCTGCGCGACCGCCACGTTCGACTACCGCTACCTGCTTCCCACCCTGGTCTGTCTGCCACTGGCGGGGGCGTTCGGGCTGCACCAGCTGCGGCTCGTCCGCATGCAGACCCGCGTGCTGCGCACGAAGGAGCGATCGGCTACCAAATAGCCGCTTAACCCTATTGGGCAACTACAGATCGTCAGATCCAACTGGGAAACCACATGCGGACCCGCCATGCGGAGGTGGGGATCACCTGTGCCGCCATGATCGGATAGAAGTAGACGAACAGCAGGACGACGACGATCGCGTAGACGCCGGCTGCCAGCGAACCGACAAGCCGACGGGTGTCCGAGGCGGTTCTGGAACCGAGTGCGACGCCTGCGAGCGCGGTCAACCCGAGGACGAGGAACGGCAGCAGCGGCAGGGCGTAGAACAGGAACATCGTCCGGCTGGGGAACGCGAGCCACGGCAGGAACGACGTGCCGAAGCCAACCAGGACGAGGGCCGCCCGCCAGTCCCGGCGGCTCACCCACAGGGCGAGCATGCCGACCAGGGCCAGCGTGCCGACCCACCAGATTGCCGGGTTGCCGATCGCGAGGATCTCCCGGGAGCAGCCGCCCTGGGCGGTGCACCCGGACTCCCCGACCTTGGGCGAACTGTAGAAATAGGCCACCGGCCGGCCCAGGAGCAGCCAGCTCAGCGGTTTTGAGGCGTAGGGGTGCGAGGCGCTGAGATGCTTGTGGAACTGGTAGATCTGCATCTGGTAGTCCCACCAGCTGTGCAGAGCGGCCCACGTGCCGCCGCGGTACCGGTGCCGGTTGTAGCCGCCGTCGGTGATGAACCAGCCTGTCCACGTCGCGAAGAACACGATGATCGGCAAAGGAACGAAGCTTGCGAACCACTGCGGGCCGTCCCGCCGGAGGGCGGCCAGGGTCGGACGGCGGACGCCGGCGGTCCGGCGCGCACCCACGTCCCAGGCGATCGCGAGCGCGGCGAATCCGACGATCGTGTACAGGGCGCTCCACTTCACGCCCATGGATGCGCCGAGGAACAGCCCGCATGCCAGCCGCCATGGCCGAACGCCGGTCCGCGGGCCGTTCCCCGGTTGGAGGCCCCGTGGGTCGATGTCCTTACCGGTGTTCTCAAGCCTGGAGGCGAGGCGGGCCCGACCGTGGTCCCGGTCGAGAACCAGGCAGGCCAGGGCGAGCACGAGCCCGGTCATCAAGAAGATGTCAAGGATGCCGATCCGGCTCTGGACGAACTCCAGCCCGTCGAAGGCGAGCAGTAGGCCTGCGAAGCAGCCGAGCAGGGTCGACCGGAACATCCGCCTGGCGGTGCGGGCAAGGACGAGTACCGCCAGTGTTCCCGCGACCGCGGAGGCGAACCGCCATCCCAGTTCGGGGTTGCCATGCGGGACGTCGGCGCAGTCGGTGTAACCGAAGAGCCATTCGGACGCCGCCATCAGCCACTTGCCGAGCGGCGGGTGCACGACGAATCCGGGACCGTTGCACCCGCTCTTGATATCGGTCAGTTCATAACTGTGGGTGAGCAGGCTGTACGCGTCGTGGGTGTAGTAGACCTCGTCGAAGTAAATTCCGCGCGGTTCGGTGAGGTGCCAGAACCGCATGATGCCGGCGACCGTGGCAATCGCGAGTGAGGCGAGCCAGCCGGTGACCCGGTCGGTCGGCATTGGCGGAACCAGCCGTTCCCGCAGGGTCGGGCGGTCGTCGTCGCCCACGGCGACCACCGGGGCCTGCATGCTGCCGCTGTCCACGGTCGGATACGTCGTTGTCACGGCCACCGCATCAATGTAGGTCGTCGGACCTGGCAGACTCGGTGGGTGTCCGGGACTCTGGTGCTATGCGGTGCGCCGATCGGTGATGTCCGCGATGCCAGCCCACGTCTTGGCGAGATACTCGCCCGCGCGGACATCGTCGCAGCCGAGGACACCCGCCGCCTGCGCCGGCTGACCGCTGCCCTCGGCGTCACCATCTCCGGACGGGTCGTCTCCTGCTTTGACGCGAACGAGGCGTCCCGTGCGGACTTCCTGCTCGCCGAGCTACGTGCCGGAGCCACCGTCGCACTCATCACGGACGCCGGAATGCCCGCGGTCTCGGATCCGGGGTTCCGGGTGGTAGCCGCCGCCGCGATGGCCGGGGTGCCGGTAACCGTTGTGGCGGGCCCGTCCGCGGTGACCGTCGCGCTCGCGGTCAGCGGGCTGCCCACCGACCGCTGGGTATTCGAAGGTTTCCTGCCACGCAAGTCCGGGGAACGCCGGTCGCGGCTCAGGGACCTGGCCGGAGAACGGCGCACACTGGTCATCCTGGAAGCTCCGCACCGGTTGTCCGCGACACTTGACGATCTTACTTCGGCTTTCGGGGCGCAGCGGACGGCCGTCCTGTGCCGGGAACTGACCAAGACGTGGGAGGAGATCGTCCGGGACGATCTCGCCGGGCTGGCCGGATGGGCACATGGCCGGGATGTCAAGGGGGAGATCACCCTGGTGGTGGCGGGTGCGCCGAACCCGGCGCCACCCGCGGCGGCGCTGGTCGCCGGGACGCCTGCCGCGGCGGCCTTCGCCGTCATGCTCGCTGCCGAGGTCGCCGGCCACGAAGCGGCCGGGATGTCGAGAAAGGAGGCCCTCGCGGCGGTGACCGCGAAGCACGGTGTGCCGCGCGGCCTGGTCTATGACGCGGTCGTCGCCGCGAAGAGCGGCGGTGACCGCTCCAGGTCCCACCGTGGGGGGAACGCGCCCGGCCCGTCCTGACCGCCCGGTCCGTCCTGACCGTCAGCCGCTGCGTTGGATGACAGGTGTCTTCACCTGCCAGCGTGGATAGGCCGGCCGACCGGGGGAACGCGCGGGAGGCCAGACCGTACCGGCCACGCCGTCCTGCCACTGCACCAGATGGCCCTGATGACCGACCTGCAGCCCGGTGGCCGGGTCGAGGCGGAAGCGGCCCAACAACGTGGATGTGTCGAGTCCGCGCGCGGTGGCGAGCACGGACGTGTCATCGACCCGCCCGCGCAGCCGGACGCACCGCCCGAAGATCAGCCCGGCCGTGTACGCCACCGCCGCTGTTGCCGCTGGTAGCTGCCCGTGCATCCGCTCGTAGTCGGTGACGAACTCGGACACGCTCGGACCGGTTCCGGCCTCCGCGGGCAGCAGCGGTGACCAGGCCCGCGGGCCCAGCAGTCCTTCTCGACGCTCACCCAGGCCGGCCAGGGCGTCGTCGTGCCCGGCCGTGGAGAAGGCCGCGGCCCGCCAGGGCCGGCGCAGCAGCACCTCGGCCGCTGTCGTCTCGTCGGCGGGATCGCCCTGGACGATCAGCACATCGGCCGGTGGGAGTCGCCGCGCGGCGCCCATGGCCTGGCCGGGGCGGAAGACACTGGAGGCGACCTCGAAACCGAGCCGTGCCGCCGCGGCCCGCGTAACGGACACCACCTCCAACGCCCAGTCACCGGACGCCACCAGCACCGCTACCTTGAGAGCCCGCCGGTCGGCGGCGCGGACCGCGGCAAGGACCCCCCGCGTCCACGTCGAATGGGGCGCGGCCATGTTGATGACGTTCGGGAAGGCCTGGCGGACGAACCGGGTTGAAGGCGCGCCGATGTTGAACACGACCCGCTCGGTGGCACCGCACGCGGCCAGCGCCGCGTGCTGTCCGTGTGGGCCGAAGATCGCTTCCGGGTGTGCTCCGGCGGCGGCCCGCATGGCCGCGGCGGGCTGCGGGTTCGCGTCATAGGCGGTGACGCACACCTCGTCCCACGGCGGCGGCAGCTGCTCGTCGCGCGTCCACAGCGTGACGGCGCGAAGGGCGGCCAGACCGTGCGCGGCTGCCGGGCCGGTCAGCGGTGTCACCAGCGCGACGGTGAGTGGTGAGGACATCGGTATGTGTTTACCAGGTGGTGGGTCCGCGACGCCCTGCCACGCGCAGACATGGTCACGACACCTCGTGCCGGTTGCGTGCCACAACCGGGCGTACGGTCCGGCAGGCGATCTTGATTGGGCGGTTGACATCTTCGGCCTTGCCCGGCTGGAGGCCGACCCGTTCCTGCCGCGTCCGGTGCGGGGGATCCTGGTCGCCCAGCCGATCACTCCGCAGGCGCGTCCCCTGGCGCGGCCGCCGGGACTGGTCCGGCCGGCAGACGGTCATTAATTCCCCACTTCGGCGGGAAGAATAGGGCGAGTGGTTCGGGCCTGGCCGTGAACTTGGCTTTGATGCGGGTTCGGCCGCTAGTCAGCCCCGGGGCGGCCTCCCGGCGCAGGATCGCGCCTTTCTCACCGTGCGGGGCGTTCTCGTACTCCGCGACGATCCGCAGCTTGTACGCCGTGCTGAACACCCGCCGCGACGGGCGCGGCGCCGGGTCACGCGACGGCGGTGACCCGGCCGGGCCCTCCTGCGACTCAGGCTCCATGAACATCAGGATCTCCGATCACGCCCTCCGTAGCCAGCTCACACCCACGAGGGTGTCTCACTCAACTCTGACAGAGAGGGGATTTCTTTGCCACCGGCCGTCGAGGTCTCAGGGGAAGCAAAGGCGTTAGGCTCCGCCTCCACCAGTGTCCGGGTTGCCACGGACCGGCCGGACGGCAACGGTCGCTCCGCAAATGCCACCACCACGCGGCGGGGGAACCGCTCATGTGGTGGGTATCCGGCATCAAACACCGGAATTTCGTGAACAGGATGGGGTAACTTCCTGGCAGGGTAGCGGTCCCGCGTGCGCCGCAGGTTGTGATTGGCGATGTCTTCCAGGTCCAGGCCGCAGGCGGTTGCCACGGCTGCGACTTACCACAGCAGGTCGCCCAGCTCCTCCCGCAAAAATTCACGGTTGGCGGCCAAGTCGATGCCGTCCCGGAGGTATTTTTTGTAAACACTGAGGATGGAGCCGGTTTCGCTGGCGAGCCCGAGCATGGGGGCGATGGCCCCTTGCGGGCCGCCGAGCCTCAGTTGGCTTGTCTCGTTGGCGCTACGCTGGAAGTTGGCAAGATCCACGGTAGCCTCCACGGGGCCGTATTTTCCGTCACTACATTACCTCGTCTTCGTTGTTAACCGTCTCCCGGCGCGTACATATTCGGTGATGCCGTGGGGCCCCGGGACGTTTGCACAGGTCGGCGGTATGATCGGATCCAAGATCCCACGGGTCGCCCGAATATTTACCCCAGCGCATAAGGAGGTATACGCAGCTGCTCCTCGCGGGGTTCGCAGCCGGCAATTTTGGTAAAGATCGTCCAGGCAATCAGTTCGCAGGTTTCCCGTGTGATGCGGCGAGTAATACGCTGCAAACGTTCCTCAACCTCAACGGGCAGCACCGCACTGCCTTCGCTGGCCGCCAGATGCGCCCAGGCGTGGGCTTCTTCCCACTCGGCGAAGGTGGCAAGCTGTTCCCCGTAACCGTTCAAGACGGCGTAGGGCTTTACCCTCCGGGTGGCTGCCTCGCGGACTGTTTCGCGCGTCCGGCCAGTTTGCCCATCTGATTCCTGATCCACCGCAGCTCCTCCGCAGCGTTTTCTACTCGTTCAGTCATGGCGGCATACTCAAGGGAATTGGCGGGCAGGTCGTCTTCGCAATGGCTCAAGTTGACCTCAAATTCTTCAAACCGCTGGAGCGCCGTTTCGCATTGTTCCTCCAGGTGGTACAGCGGATCATCCAGCTCTTTGCGCGCGCCGCTTATCCAGCCGCCTCCCGCTGCCTGCCTCGTTTGGATGGCTCCTGGAGCCGGGGGAGTTCCAGCGGCGTGAACGATGGCCACTCAACCCCGGCCCCAGGGCCTACACGAACCCTGATGCCACTCGGCGATGAGTAGTAGCCGTGCCATGCATGATCGGTATGCATGCTGGGCTGTACGACAAATTGTTACGGCTAGACTTCACTGATGGAAAGCCCGTTCGGGACGACCGGGAAGGCCGGTAGTTACAGTGAGCGAGCAGCGCGGGCGAGGTCGCTACTGCCGGTGTGGTGGGCGTCTTGC
>NZ_CAKKTK010000051.1:0-33857 GCF_920656135.1 Frankia sp. Cppng1_Ct_nod
CCGGGCGACTGCCCGGCCATCCCACAAACCGAAACGGTAACGACAACGGTTTCTGTTAAGATGCGCATCGGCTTCGGGTGAACCATCCGGGACGACAGGGAGGAGTCAGGTGGAGCACGCCAACGACGGCCCTCGAGGGCTCGGGGTGCCAGTGTCTGGACTACCGGTGCACCGGCCGCGAGTGCTGGCCCGACGTGGCACTCCGCGCCCGTGCAACGGGCAGGAATACGCCCACCGGTTCGCGCTGTGGCGCTCGAACGGCCCGCTCGAGCGGCGCCCCTGGAAACTCCCGACCATCCGCCGACCAGGAGAACCCTCTCTGTCAGAGTTGACTTGACACCTACCGCCGCGCAGGCGTTGGCCGAGCTGTTCGGGGTGCCGCTGTCCGCGGACGCGGTGACCCACGCGGGCTCCTGCGATCAGACTCGAATCCCGTGGCTTCCGACCCGACGAACATTTCAGTAACGCCGGGAACCACTTAGTGCATCAACACTGGCGGCGAGCGCGAGCACGGATCCGGTCACGACATATTTGATGCCGGCGCTGTAGCCCATCAGACCCATGCCGTTGTCGATGACAGCGATGACCGCACCGCCGAGCACGGCATCAAGAATTCGGCCCTTGCCACCGAAGAGGCTGGTTCCGCCGATGACTGCGGCGCCGACCGCGTAGAGCAGGGTGTTACTGCCGCCTGCGTTGGGATCGACGGACGTGGCTCGGGAGGCTGCGACGATACCGCCCATCGCGGCCATGGTCGAACAGATGACGAAGCCAACGACACGGATCCGGATGATGTCTATGCCGGCGCGGCGGGCGGCTTCGGCGTTGCCGCCGACGGCATAGACATGGCGTCCGAAACGGGTGCTGGTCAGGACATAGGTCCAGAACACAAGCAGCGCGACGATCATCGGCACGATGACCGGCACGCCGCGCAGGGAGACGATCGCGCTGTTACGTGAGCGTTGGAGGTTGAGGAAGTAGACGGCGGCCCCACCCACTAGGGCAAGCGCGGCGATCCGCGCCGCGACCACGGAGTAAGTGGTGTGGCTGAGGCCATGGGCACGGCGCGTGACAATTCTGGCTGTCTGAACGGATCCGTAGCCGATGACAGCTATGGCGAAGAGTGCCCATCCCAGGGCCGGGGGAAGATTCTTATTCGCGATTGCAATGATCGTCTTATCCCGGATGGATATATTGCCGCCGTTCCCGATGATGAGTAGGACGACGCCCTGGAGGGCGAGGAACGCGGCCAGGGTAATGACGAATGAGGGTATGCCGATGCGAGCGACCGCGAAGCCGAGGACCAGACCGATGATCGCGCCAGTGGCCAATGCAGCCAGCATGGCCACCCACCAGGATTGGCCGTTATTGGTCAGGAGGGTAGCCATGACCGCCGCGCACACCCCGGAGGCGAAGCCAGCGGATAAGTCTATTTCGCCAAGGAGGAGAACGAAGACGAGACCCATGGCAATGATGGTGATCGCGGCGCCCTGGGTAAACAGATTCGCAAAGTTGGTCTTTGAGATGAATGACGGCCGCAACACGGCGAAGACCACGCACAGGACGATCAGGCCGAGGATAGCCGGCAGGGCACCCATGTTCCCGCCACGGACTCGTACGACATAGCTGCGGGCATGGCCGCCGAGCCCGAAACGCTCCCCCGCGGCAGGTGCTCGGGCCGCGGTCGGCGGCATCTCCCCGTTCAGAGGGACTGGCTGATCGACAAGCTGGACGCTTTTCATCCCGGTTCTCCGTTCGACGACGAGGCGGCTGACGCGGCCGGCGGTAGGATGTCTGCCACTACCGGAGCTGCGGCAGTCGGTGTCGCCACGTCGGCATGGTGTGGTGACAGCGGCGGCCCTTTTTGGCTCGTGCCCGACTGGCCGGTCGTGATCAGTTCGACTATCTGGGAGTGCGTTGTCTCGGCAGTCCGTACCTCTGCCGCTACTCGCCCGAGGTAGAGCGCACAGACCCGGTCGGATACGGCCAGGACGTCGTTCATGTTGTGGGAGATGAGCACTACGGCAAGTCCGGCCCGGGCGAGCCGTCGCACCAGTTCGAGCACCTGGGCGGTCTGCGCCACGCCCAGCGCGGCGGTCGGCTCATCCAGGATCACCACCTTGCTGTTCCACAGGACCGCCTTGGCGATCGCGATCGTCTGTCGTTGACCACCGGAAAGGCTGGCGACCTTCTGACGAAATGATGTGACTGTACGCACTGAAAGGTTAGTGAGCGTCCTGGCTGTGAGTTCCTCCATTCCTGGCTCGTCAAGGACGAACCGTCCCCGCTTCTCCCGGCCGAGGAACAGATTCTGGACGATGTCGAGGTTGTTGCACAACGCAAGATCCTGGTAGACGATCTCGACACCGAGCGCCGATGCGTCCCGGGGACTGTGCACGTTCACCGGCCCGCCGTTGAACAGGTAGGTGCCGGAGTCGATGGGGTGGATGCCAGCGATGCATTTCACCAGCGTGGACTTGCCGGCACCATTGTCGCCGACCAGAGCGGTCACCTCGCCGGAGTAGGCGGCGAAATGCACATCATGCAGGACCTGCACCGCCCCGAAGCTCTTGTTCACCCCACGTAACTCGAGGATAGGATCCCGGTCCAAACTATCAGTCATCGTTGCTCCTTGTGGTACGAAGCCTCCCTGCGGTCCGAACGAAGACCCCGCGCCCGATCGCCGATGGCGCGCCGCTGCGCCGCCAGCGTGTCCGCACTGTCATGAATCCCGGACTCGCCGATCATCGACCGTGCGCGGGGTCGCTCCGAACCGGGAGCGCTATTCAGAATGCATGCCGTGATTGGCATCGGCTCAGATCGACACCGGTTCAACTCTTCCGATCAACGTATTCTGAATTCTGAATAACGCGCCGGGTACCCGTGTCACAAACCTGCGGCGGTACACTGGGTCGTGAGAGATTCGATGCACACCTGCGCTCGGGAAACATAACCGTCGGCGATGACATCCTTGATATTCGATTTAGTGATCGTAACCGGAGTCAGCAGGACTGACGGGACGTCCCGCTTTCCAAGCGGGTCCTGGAGGCTGCCAGGCACGCTCGGCTTTCGGCCACTGGCCAGGTCGATCGCCAGGGATGCCGCGGCCTCCGCCTCCTTCTTGACAGCCTTGTAGACGGTCATGCACTGGTCACCGGCAACGATGTGCTGCAGGCCCTGCACCGTGGCATCCTGGCCGGTGACAGGAACCTTGCCGTTGAGGTGGTTCTTCGCCAGGATTGCGATCGCGGCGTTGCCGAGTCCGTCATTGGCCGCCAGCACACCAGCTATCTTCGGCTGCTGGGTCAGCATCTGCTCGAAGATCGTTCCAGCCTGTTGGTTGTCCCATTCCGGCACCGCTTGGTCTGGTCCCTTCACCAGAGTCCCATTGTCATACAACGGCTTCAACACCGAGTCGTAGCCCTGCTTGAACAAGGTCGCGTTGTTATCGGTCGGTGAGCCGTTCAACTCGGCTACGATCGGCTTGTCCACACCCTGTGCCTTCAGGCAGTCCACCAGGCCCTGGCCCTGCAGCTTCCCGACCGCCACATTGTCGAAACTGACGTAATACTGAGCGGACCCACCCAGCGTGAGCCGGTCGTAGTCAATAGTCGCCACACCCTGGGCCCGGGCTTTCTCCTGGATCGCCTTACCCGAACCGGAGTCCAGGTTCGTCATCATGAGCACCGTGACACCCGACGTGATCATCTGATCTGCGATCGTCTGCATCTGGGTCACGTCGCCCTGTGCATTCTGAATCTGGTACTGAACTCCGGCGGCCTTGAAGGCCGTCTCCAGCAGCGGCTGGTCCGCGGTCGTCCAGCGGGCCGAGCTCTTCGTGTCCGGCAGGATTACGCCGATCTTTCCTGCTTTCTGGGTGGCGGTCGATGACCTTGACTCAGAAGAAGATGACCCTGGTCCGGAAGACGAGCTGCCGCAGGCGGCCAGAAGCGGGAAGGCGATCGCGATCGTCGCCGTTATTCCTAAAATCTTTTTGCACATCAACGTGTATACCTTTCCTGGGTGTCCAGATCGCCTGTAATCATCGGGTCGTCAATGACGGAACACATAACACGCCTCGCTATTTGTCAACAATGAGTGGCCGGCGACCGCCGATCCGAGAATTGGGTTCGAAATCGGGCCGGATGAGCCACGGAATGTTATTCAGAACCCCTTGATCGAAAGAGTCGAATCGACCCTGACCTGCGGCGATACCGATCGTGACCCGGGTTGACCAGAATTCCGAATAACGCTCACGCCCTCAGCTCTCGCCGACAATTCGAACCATACCCGTTTGCCCTCGGGTAGAGCCTCAACGCCCCATGCGTCCGCGAGCGCGTCAAGCAGGATGAGACCACGCCCGCCTTCGTCGTCATCGTCCCGGTGGGAGCGGGGTGGGTTGCCGCCGCCGTCGTCCACGCTCACGTACAGCCGCCGCCCGTCGATCCGCGCCCGGAGAAGCAGGTCGCCGTCGGCGTGCATCAGAGCGTTGGTGACGATTTCACTGACGAGCAACGTGGCGTCGTCACACAGATCTTCCAGACGCTCCCGTTTCAGCAGCGCGGAGAGCGCCTGTCGCGTCCTCGATACCGATAGCGGTTCCGATGGCATCCAGACATGCAGTGCCGGTGGCTGTGTCGGGATGGTCCGGGCCATCCGACCCGGCACGGGAGGCGTCCGGGAGGGAAAGAACGAGTCCGAATTCCCCTGAGGGTTTGCCATTTCTCCTCCGAATGCGCCGGTCGCTGGAACTCAGGTCTGGAAGCCGGAGTCTCGGCGGAGACCGTGGAACATCCATACGAATCTTGACGCGTGGCGCAGACTTCGCGCCCATCTCTCCTCGTCCCGGCGACGCCGACGTCCCGTCAGGCACAAAGTTTCTAGGCCGCTCCCGGTTTTCTGCCCGGCCTTCTGCCCGGCCTTCTGCCCGGCACTCCGGCCGGGGAAGGCGTTCGATCACCGTCCTTTCGCATTCTCCTGAAGGGCCGAAGACGGCGTGATCCGTCGGATACTTTCTTCCGCACCGCCGGACTCCCAAATCCCCAGAGCACCCGGAGGTAATTCTTATTAACGGCCTAAAATACCACGATGGAAAGTGGAATGAACATATCGATTATCGATCTCCGCCGCGCCATTTTTTGGCTCGTTCCGTATTAATGACCATATGGAGAAAGATGTTAACTATGCATTAATTTTCCAATATTTACTGTAAAAAATCAGTAAACAGGCCGCTCGGCCAATTTAATGATCTTGCAGCATGGTACTGTGCGGCGCTGAGGGTATGCGTGACCGGCCGGTGAAGCTCCACGAGACACGCACGAGGCCAGGGCCTGGCTCATAAGTCATCATAGAGCGTGTTTGAGAAGTCTGTCAGAGTAGCCATTCGTTGATCGTGGCGATGGTGACCGTTGCTTCGTAGCGGACGGCGAGTTTGTCGTACCGGGTCGCGACGGCGCGGTGGCGTTTGAGCCCGCGTTCCACTGCGTGCCGCTGCTTGTAGATCTCCCGGACGAATGCTGATCACAAGCGGAACGCGCGACGATCACATGGCTACCCATTTCTGAAACACGGCCTAATCGTCGCGGGGGGTCGCGAGCCGGTAACCAGCCCGGGGTTCAGTGATAATCAGCGGCGGCCCGCCCGGCTCCTCCAGCTTCGCGCGCAGCCGGCGCACATAGACCCGGGTGTACTCGGTCTTGCTGGCGTAGCCGGGGCCCCACACTCGACGCAACAGGGTCGCATGGCTGAGCAGCTGGCCCGGCTGGAGGGCGAGCTCCCGCAGGATCGCGAACTCGGTCGGCGTCACGCGTACCTGCTCGGCGCCCTTGGCGACCGTCCGTGCTTCAAGATCGATAACGACATCCCCGATCGCGAAGCGTGATCCGTAAACACTTTGCGCTACCGGAGCCGGCCTACTACGTCGCAGTGTGGCATTGATGCGCGCAAGCAGCTCGTCGATGCCGAACGGTTTTGTCAGGTAGTCGTCCGCTCCCAGGTTCAGCGCACGGACCTTGTCCGTCTCGGCTCTCCGTGCAGACACGACGATAATGCCGAGAGCGGAGCGCTGGCGTAGTTGCCGGCATAGCTCGAAGCCGTCCGACTGAGGGAGAAGGAGATCCACCAGAGCCAGATCGGGCTGCTCGCGTTCCTGCAGCGCGAGCGCATCGGAACCGTTGGTGGACACGAGCACGGAGAAGCCTCGGACCAGCAGGTTCGAACGGATGAGATCGATGATGTTTCGGTCGTCCTCCACCAGAAGCGCGCAGGTACGCTGGTCCATGGACAGACTCTATGCTTCCTCGGTGGGGACGGTCACCAACGGCAACATAACCCGTATCGTAGCGCCGACCGGGACGTCCACCACCTCGATGCGTCCATTGTGTGCTTCTACGAGGCCACGGCATATCGACAGTCCCAGCCCGGCACCGGGCGAATCCGTCGCCCCGCGGGTGTAGGGCTCGAAAATACTGGCGCGTTGCTCCGGCGCTATGCCCGGTCCGTCGTCGGCGACTTCCAGCACCAGGTGCTGCGGTGGGTTCCCGACGAAAGCACGTAGCACCGCAGTCGTCCCACCGTGACACAACGCATTGTCGAGAAGATTGACGAGCACCTGCTCGAGTCGATCATGATCTGCCCATATCGCGGGAAGGAGCCCGGTTTCAATGGAGATCCTGTCATCGTGGCCGCAGACGGCGTAGGCCGCCGCCGCCAGAACCGTCGGGACGTCACACCAGTCCGGGGTGACCGGCAGCACTCCGGCCGAGATAGCGGAGGAATCGAGAAGATCTGTAACCAGGCGTATCATCCGCGCCGACTCGGTCGCGATCGCGTCCAGGAACCGTTTCCTGGACTCCTCATCCCAGGTGACATCGGTCTGCCTGAGGGTCGACGCATACCCGGTGATCGCCGTCAGCGGCGTGCGTAACTCGTGGCTGAGCCGGTGGATGAACTCGCGCTGCAGGTCGCCGGTGCGGCGTAGCGCGACCGCCTCGGACTGGCCAGCCTGGGCGATCTCCCTCTCCGCCGCCACCTGCAGCGACCGGGCAGCGTTGCCGATCAGCTCCAGCGCGTCCGGAGTGATCGCGGACCCATCATGCCACCAAGCGGCCAGCAGTAGCCGGCGCCCGTCAACGACGAGCGGAACAGCCACCACGTGGTTGTCGGGCCGCCGCAATCCCTGACGCCAGCCGGTGTCCGTCGCCGCCTGCTCAGTTGCCTTTACCAGCCTGGTTCGACCCACTGAGCCGTATAGCGCAATTACATCAGGCGACTCATCGCCTACATCCTGCGGTTCGTCTGTCACGGGGTCGGTCCGGAACAGCCCGGTGGCGTCGGCACGTAAGCCCCTCCGAAGCGTGTCTACCGCAACACCCAGCCCGGCGTGGACCTGTTCCGGCCCGGCCAGGACGTCGAGCATGTCCCGCAGTGCTTCGAGGATGCTGTTGCGGCGGGTCAGATCTCGAAGCAGGCGCTCTCGCTCTATCGCGGTCGCCGCCAGGCTGGCGTAGACCGAGGCAAGCGCCAGCAGATCATCCTGCGGTCGACCCGACACCTCTGCCAGGCCAGACAGCACCCCAAACGTCTCATCTTTTCCGATGATCGGAACCGACCACATACTGGCGGTACCTTCCGGCCAGCATGTGATCGTCCCCGTGCCTCGAACGTCTTCGATCACGACCGGCACGCCGGATCCGGCCGCCTGTCCGATGCAGCCGCCCTGCGGTCCGACCGGGACACGCGCCAACTGCACACGTGCCTCGGATGCGATCCCGACCGACGCACCCAGCAGGAGGCTCCCCGGTTGCGAATCGTCGTGCAGATGTACGCACAACTGCTGCTGTCCGACCGCGGTGCTCAGCGCTGAAACAATCATCGGGATCGACGCCGAGGGCTCCACCTCGGCAAGCTGGTCAACCAGGCTGGAAAGCCGGGCAAGGTGCCTGCGAGCGACCGAGTCGACCTTCAGCCCGGACATCAGCGTGACCACGTCGTCGGCATGGGCCTCGACTGTGCTGAGGTCCGCCACCAGGCGACCCTGACGTAATACGACGGCCCGATCAGCAAGATCGAAAACCTGTTCAACGCGGTGCGACACGAGCAGGACGGCAATGCCGTCCGAACGCAAAGACCGCAGCAGGCGCTCCACCCGGCGGGTCTCGCCAAGTCCCAGCGCGGACATCGGTTCGTCAAGCACCAAGACCCGTGGCCGGCCCATAAGCGCTCGCGCAATCGCGACAGCCTGACGCTCGCCGCCGGACAGCTCCCCGCACCTGCGGCAGGTATCCCCGACATCCAGGCCGAAGCGCTCCATCACGGCCATCGCCTCGGCGTACATCCTGTCCTGGGCCAGGAACGCACGGCCTCGCTCGCGTCCCAGGAACAGGTTCGCGGTGATGCTCAAGTTGTCGCACAGCCCCAGGTCCTGCCACACGACCGCCATCTCGCCACTGCGTAGCGCCGCAGCAGGTTCCCGGCCACACACCCGCATCCGGCCGGAACTAGGAGTCAACGACCCGGTGACGCACCCGACCAGAGTCGTCTTCCCCGCGCCGTTCTCCCCGACGAGAGCAACCAGTTCACCTGGGTAGACCTCGAGGTCGACCAGGTTCAGAACCCGACGGAGCCCAAACGACACCGACACACCGCTGACACTGATCACAGGCTGAACACCATCGGACCGCACAGTTTTACCCTACCGACATCGTGGCTTTACCCTACCGACATCGTGGCGACGGCGCGACATACCACTGGATACTACCTGTCCTGCGGACGGGCCCGCCACCTTCGACATCCCGCTCCGGCTTGACGCATGTGCATTTCACAGGCATGTGGGCCGACTCCAGCGCTCACCACAACATAAACGACCTATGATCATTCAACCTGCCCGACACCGCCCCTGTCCCGCAGGCAAACATGCAGGTCAACACCCAGACCGGGGTTCTGGAGCCCCACGGGGTCTCATGGAAGTAGGTTTGTGGTCTCGTTGGTCAGCTGGCTCGCCCAGGGCGGATCGGCGCCGGGTGCGGCGCAGGTCAGTGCCGCGACGCGGGCACCGAAGGCCAGCGCGCGTCGTACGGTCTCGATGTCGAGATGGTCGATACGACCGCCGAGATGACCGGCTCGATGCAGCCAGTGAAGGATACCGGCGGAAAACGCGTCGCCCGCGCCGATGGTGTCGACGGTACGCACCGCGACGGCGGGAATCTCCACTACATCCTGTCGGAATGAGGCTATGACGCCCCGCTCCCCGCGCGTGATGATGACCAGTGGCACATCGGCCAGACTCGGGGCCATGAGTAGATCATCCGGGGAGACGCCTGGGAAGAGCTCGGCGGCATCATCCTCACTCATCCGGATGATGTCAGCGAGGCGAGACCACTCCGCGATTCTCGACCGGTACCTCTGCGGACTCACCAGGGCGGCCCGGACATTGGGGTCGATCGACACCGTCGCGCGTTCCCGGACAGTGTCGAGCAGCTTTTCGACCAGGTTCCCGCCCGGCTCCATCACCAGCGCGAGTGACCCCGCGTGCACACACTCCACGCCGTCGAAATGAGACGGGGCCAGTTCCTGCGCATTCCACTGCCAGTCCGCCGTTCCGGCCGCGTAGAACGCATAACTGGCCTGACCGTCATCCGCCACCGACGCAATGGTGAGCGTTGCCGGTTCACTGGCGGTGACAGCGAACGACAGGTCGACCGCAGACTTCTGTAGACGCTCGACAAAAAGATCACCGAACGCGCCCTGCGGCAACCTACCGAGGAACCTGGTCGGTGTGCCGAGTCTTCCGAGAGCGACCGCCGTGTTCGCCGGGCCACCCCCCGGGAAGACCCGCAACCGCAAAGCGGTGTCGTTCTTGGCCGCCGGCTCGACAACAGCGTCCGCGACGTTCTCGCCGATCACCGCGACATAACCGGTGTCCGGTGGAATCATGACTTTCCGATCGTGTCGGTCAGGCTCCTGGTGGACTTCCGTACCTGGCGCGTCGGCATCGCCGATGCGACGGGAACCCCGACCGTGGAAACCCCGGACGCGGGAGCAGCCGTGATCGTGCCCGCGCCGTCGTCTGCTGTGGCCACCGGTTCCTTCTCCGCCCTTCCAGGCATGGCACCCGTCATGATTGCCACCGCCTCGGCCATGGTGTGCTCTTTGGGAGTGATGAGGGCAACCCGCCGTCCGAGTCGCTGAATGTGTATCCGGTCAGAAACCTCGAACACCTGCGGCATGTTGTGGCTGATGAGGATCACCGGCAGACCGCGGTCACGGATACGCCGTATGAGATCGAGTACCTGGCCGGACTCCCGCACGCCCAGTGCCGCGGTCGGCTCGTCCATGATGACGAGCTTGCGTGCGAACGCGGCGGCCCGGGCCACAGCCACGCCTTGGCGTTGACCGCCGGAAAGCTCCTCGACCGGGTTCGTCATCGACCGCAGACCGATCTTGAGTTCGCTCATCTGTTGCGCGGCCTGACGCTTCATCGCCGGTTTGTCGAGCATCCGCAACACGCTGCCGAGCGGTCCGCGACGGCGTATCTCACGACCGAGGAACATGTTACTGGCGATATCCAGTGCCGGCGCCACGGCAAGATCCTGGTAGACCGTCTCAATCCCGTGCGCGCGGGCGTCAGCCGGGCTATGGAAACGGACCGGGTGGCCATCGAGCAGAAACCCGCCCAGGTCCGGCGTCACCGCGCCGGACAATGCTTTGATCAGGGTCGACTTTCCCGCTCCGTTGTCCCCGATGATGGCAAGTACCTCGCCGGCCCGTAGCTCGAAATCGCAGCCGTCCAGCGCGGTGACGTGACCGTACCGTTTGACCAGGCCACGTGCCTCGAAAACGATGTCCTCCCGACCAGCCTTCGTGGTCTCGTCCGCCGTTACACTCACTGGTTCCTCCTTCGGACGATCTGGTCGACGGAGACAGCGGCGATCACAAGTATGCCGGTGATCAAAACCTGGTAAATCGACTTGGTCCCGATGAGCTGGAGGCCGTTACGGATGACCCCGACGATCAGTGCGCCGATGAGAGTCCCGACGACGTTGCCCCGCCCGCCGAACAGGCTGGTTCCACCGAGGACGACAGCGGTGATGCTGTCGAGGTTGTCCGTCTGTCCGGCATTCGGGTCACCGACGCCCGTCCGGGATACCAGGAGCAGTGCCGCGATGCCATAGATCAGACCCGCGGCCGCATATACGGTCAGCAGCAGGCGGCGGGTCTGGATACCGGTCCGCCGGGCCGCCTCAGGATTATCCCCCACAGCGTAGACGTGCCGACCGGCCGCGGTCTGGCTCAACACATACCAGATCAGGGCGAACAGCAGCAGCATCAGCACCGATCCATACGTGACGTCCGTCTGGCCGATGCTGAACGTCTTCCCGAAGTAGGTCAGTTCTGACGGTAGACCGGACACCGTCTGCTCGTCCGAGTAGATATGCGTCAGCGCAAAGGCGATGTTCAACGTGCCCAGTGTGACGATGAACGGCGGCAGCCGGAGAGAGGTCACCAGACCCCCGTTGAGAAGGCCGAAGCCGGCGCAGGCCAGCAGTCCGAGGGCGATCGCCAGATACGGGTTGAGCCCGGACTCGACCGCCAGGCTGGTCATCATGATGTTTCCCAGCGCCATGATGGCGCCGTTGGACAGATCGATTCCCGCGGTGAGGATCACCAGCGTCTGCCCGATCGCCAGCGTGCCGACGACCATGACCTGCTGGACAACAAGGGACAGGTTTGTGCCGGTCAGGAAGCGGTCGGATTTGATCGAGAAGAAGATACCGGCCAGAAACAGCGCGGCCAGCGGGCCAAGGGTGGATATGCCGAGCACCTGCCGCAGGACCGCACGAGTGTTCGCGCGGCGCACTGTATCCGGCTCGACGACCGTCGTTGTCATCATACGCATTCCAATGTTTCGTGAACCCCAGGTGCCGTGAACAAGAAAAAGAACGGGTCCATACGGGCCTTTGCCAGAAGAACCCTGTGCGGTGGGCCCGCTGTCGCGGACCCACCGCACAAAAGATTAACCCCAGCAGTTGGCGAGACCGAAGTCGAGATCCTTCGAGTCGACACCGGCCGCAGCCTTGGCAGTGATCAGAGTGACGCCGGTGTCGGTGTACCCGGACGCCTTGGTACCGCTTGCCGCATATTCGACGACAGCGTTCACACCCTGTTCAGCCATCTTCAGCGGGTACTGCTGAGAAGTAGCAGCGATCTTGCCGTCCCGGACGGCCTGAACGCCGGTGCAACCGCCGTCAACCGAGACGATGAGAACGTTCTTCTCCTTGCCCGCGGCCTTCAGTGCAGTGTAAGCGCCAAGCGCGGCCGGCTCGTTGATCGTGTAAAGAAGGTTGATGTCCGGGGCCTTCTGCAGACAGTTCTCCATCGCAGTCTGGCCCTTGGCCTGGTCCCCCTGGGTATCCTGGCTGCACACGACACTCGGCGAGGTGGCCAGGGAGGTCGCACTCGCGTCGACGGTGGCGGCACCGAAGCCCGACAGGAAGCCGTTGTGGCGCAGCACGCCGACCGTGACGCCAGGAGAAAGATCCAACGTAGCAATCTTGGCTGGCGTGCTACCCAGAACAGACTTGGCGTACTTGCCGATGAGCACGCCGGCGGTGAAGTTGTCGGTCGCGAACAGGGCATCCACGGCAGATTGCGGATCTGTGGGGGTGTCGAGGGCGATGACCAGCACACCCTTGGCCCGCGCCTTCTCGACCGCCGGGACAATCGCCTTGGTGTCGCTCGGAGTGATCAGAATACCCTTCGCTCCGGCTGCAACCATGTTCTCGATCGCGGTGACCTGGCTGGCGTTGTCACCGTCGAACTTGCCGGCGGCGGTCATCAACTTGGCCCCCTTGGCCTTCGCCGCCGTCTCCGCACCCTCCTTCATCTTCACGAAGAACGGGTTGGTGTCTGTCTTCGTGATCAGCCCAACGGTTACGGTGCCGCCGGAGGCGGCACTCGAGGCGGCGCTGGAGGAGCTGGCCGCGGGGGTGCCCGTGTCGCTCGACGAGCCGCCACACGCGGAAAGAACGAGCGCGGCTAAAGCCGGCAGAGCCGCGATACGTACACCACGCCGCCACCAGACGGCGCCTGCGAGTCCGCGGCGGGAACGGTCCGCCCAGCCGCCGCCGGCGTCCCCCATCGCCGCCCGCGCCACGACGCGGTGTGACGGTAGCCGTCCGGCCTCTATGTGATCAACCATCCCTTGTCCCCTTCTGACCGGCAACCGGAAGCTCCGGGTTGCTCTGGACTGGGCGGAATGTTACACGCATCACAAGGATGCGCAAGCGTTTGCGCGAGCGCTTGCGTCCCGCGTCTACACTTCACTTCAGTGCAGGATGGAGGACTGACAGTCAGGAGATCAGCTTGGTGACGATGGCGGACGTCGCGCGGGCCGCGGGCGTCTCGGTCTCCACGGTCTCCCATGTGATCAACGACACCCGGGTGGTACGGGAACAGACCCGCGAATCGGTGCTACAAGCGATCGAGCGGACCGGGTACACGCACAACACAATCGCCCGGGCACTGGTGACGGCAAGCACCCGCACCATCGGCCTGACGATCCCGGTTGTCACGAACCCGTTCTTCACCGACGTCGTCCACGCGATCGAAACGGAGACGTCGACTGCGAGCTACACACTGCTCCTGGTGGACTCCAGCGACGACCCGGACCACGAGCTGCGGGCGGTGCGAGCACTGCACGGACGGCGGGTCGACGGGATGATCATCGCTCCGACGTCCAGCGCGCCGGGTTCAGCCCTGGCCTACCTGGCCGCCAACTCCGTGCCAACGGTACTTGTCGACCGTCTGGCCTCGGAGGACTTCGACCAGGTCGGACCCGATAACGAGGAGCCGACCGCAGCTCTGGTCCAGCACTTCGCCGAGCTCGGTCACCGCCGAATCGGCATGGTCGCCGGTCTGCCCGGCCTGACCACCACGAAGGAACGGTTACGTGGATACCGCCTCGGGCTCGCCCGATGCGAACTCCCCTATGATGCCGGGCTGCTCGTCCAGGGCGCATCCCAGGCCGAGCCGGCGCGCCAGGCCGTTCACGACCTGCTGGCACGACCGAACCCGCCGAGCGCACTGGTCGTCGCCAACAACCTCATGACGATCGGAGCTCTGCGGGCGTTGCGTGAGGCGGGCAAACGCGTGCCGGACGACGTCGGGCTCGCGTCGTTCGACGACGTCGAGTGGGCCGATCTGATCTCGCCTCGACTGACCACCATGGCCCCGCCCCGCCTCGAACTGGGCAGGACGGCGGTTCAACTACTGATGTGCCGGCTCGCCGACCCCACTCGATCACCACGGACCGTGCGGCTGGAACCCACGTTCATCCACCGGGAATCATGCGGCTGCAACCCAACACGCGCAGGATCCCCGGAGCCGCCGGCCGCGCGGGAAAAACCATGATCACACTCTTTGGTCTGCTAGCCGAAAACAACCTTCGGTGCCCTAATCCCATCTGGATGTGTTGGTCCATAGACGGCGTGATCAGCCCCCGAAACCAGCGCCCAGTACCGGTCCCCGAAGGACCAGTGCCACCACTCAGTCGGATAGTTCACCATTCCGACTCCGGTCAGGGCACCGCGGAGTATTGCTCTGTTTTCCCGAGCACTGGCGCTGAGGCCGGATGCCTCCATGTAGCAGGCACCAGCGCTCTCCTCAGGCGTTGCCCCCTCCTCGCATCCCATGTCCAGTTCGACCATGTTCGAGTCGCACAGGGTCAGGTCGACAGCCGCTCCGCAGGTGTGCGGGGCCAAGCCCACGGGTGCCACGTACCGGGTGGCCATAATGTCGGCCTCCGTCAGTTCCATTCCCGGGTAGGACTGGAGCAGTCCGTCTCGATACAACTCGTAGATCTTGCGCTGGAGAGAGATCGACCGGAAGGCTTCGACCACCAGCAGGTGGATACCTCTCGGCAACGACTTCTCCGCCTCGTCCAGGCGGTCGCGTACCGAACGGACCAGGGTGAACATTCCCTGCGGATCGCCGCGCCTGGTGTCGACGGACAGAAGTCCACGAAGGTCAACCAGGGGATCTTCACAGTCGTGGACAGGGATGGCGGCGACTGCAGGATCGGCGATCAGAGTGATGTCCGCGTCGTGGCGCGGCACCCGGGTGTCAGGATTCACGCTTCGGCCACTTCGGTCAGTTGGACCCGGAATGTCTCGATCACGGAGTTGGCGACTTCGTCGCTGACCGCACTCGGGCAGTAGGAGAGCACTGCAGTGTCGTGGTTCTCCGAGTAACCAGTTCCTGGCACCCAGACCTCGAGCATCGTGACGAAGTTCCCGACGATCTGGGCGAGCGGCAGGCCCATCCTCCGGTTCACGGGGACTCCGAAAACCACGTCCGATGAGCCGGTGCAGGTCCGGATCGTGCGAGCGTAAGCAGTCGCGAGCAGTGTGAAGTCTTCAGTTTCGTGAATCCATTGCTTGTGCTGCCCCCAACAAAAGGGTCCGTCTCTTTCAGGGCCAGCTACCATCCAGTCTGTCGACACTACCGAGATCATCTCGGCGTGAGGTCGCTATGACCGTTTGACCCCGCCCAGCTATCGAACTCGTTGGCCTTCACTCCCCTGACGAAGCATGTCCACTCGTCCGCGGAGAAGGCGACGGCCACTTCTCCGGACATCTTCAGGTTACGGACGAGAACCGTGCCGTCGTCCAGCCATGCGGCCTGGACGCACATGCCGCCGGCGCCGTTGCTGTAGCTCGACTTCCGCCACGAGAGTTCATCCAGGTCGATGTTCGCGAGGTCCGGCATGGTGACTGACGCTGTGATCGACGCCGTGGCCGCCGGGGTGGTTGTCGGAGTGGGCATGGTTGTTCCTCCTTCGGGCGGGTCATGCCGGTAGGTTGTTGTTCTCGTCGGTGACCCATGATTGGTAAGATCTAACAGATCGTGCTTATCGCCCAAGTCGGATGCCGGTCGTCGGGTCGAAAAAATGCACTTCGGCCGGGTCGACGGACAGTCGTAGCGACTCGTTGCGGTGGACCTGGATCCGTCCGTCGGCTCGGACGACGAACGCGGCCGGGCCGTCGGGTAGGTCTACGGCGAGATGGATGTAGGTGTCCGAACCGAGATCTTCGACTAGCTCGACCCGGCCGGTGACACTGCCGCCGTCTGCCTGTTCGACCGGCGCGAACGATTCCGGTCGGATGCCGATCTGTACGTGGGTGAGTTTCTCGGCCGCTGCCACGGCCAGGGTGGCTGCAGGCAGTTC
The DNA here is from genome assembly GCF_920656135.1 of Frankia sp. Cppng1_Ct_nod. Classification (NCBI taxonomy): domain Bacteria; kingdom Bacillati; phylum Actinomycetota; class Actinomycetes; order Frankiales; family Frankiaceae; genus Frankia; species Frankia sp. Cppng1_Ct_nod. The sequence goes on from NZ_CAKKTK010000051.1 coordinate 16,226, forward strand.
CACCTGCAGCCCACCGAGGACGGCGAAGCGGTTGACCAGCGGCACAGTGTGCAGGTTCATGGCCGGGGAGCCGATGAACCCGGCGACGAACACGTTGGCCGGGCTGTTGTAAAGCTGCCTGGGGGTGGCTACCTGCTGGAGGACGCCGTCGCGTAGCACGGCCACCCGATCACCCATGGTCATCGCTTCGACCTGGTCGTGCGTGACGTACACGGTGGTGACACCCAACCGTGCGGTCAGTTCCGCGATCTGGGTCCGGGTCTGGACACGGAGTTTCGCATCGAGGTTCGACAACGGCTCGTCCATGAGGAAGACCCGCGGCTCGCGCACGATGGCCCGGCCCATCGCGACCCGCTGACGTTGCCCTCCGGACAGGTTTTTGGGTTTACGGGTCAGGTAAGGCTCCAGGTCGAGCAGGCGCGCCGCGTCGAGGACCCGCCGGTCGCGTTCCGATTTCGCCATACCCGCGATCTTCAACGCGAAACCCATGTTCGCCGCGACGTCCATATGCGGATACAGCGCATAGTTCTGGAACACCATGGCGATGTCACGGCGGGATGGCGGCAGGGCGGTGACGTCCTCACTGTCGATCCGGATCGTTCCGGCATCGACGCTTTCCAGACCGGCGAGCATCCGCAGCGCGGTTGACTTACCCGACCCGGACGGGCCGACCAGCACCATGAACTCTCCGTCCTCGATGCGGAGATCGAGCCGGTCCACGGCGGCTTTGCCGGTGCCGGCATACCTGTGCGTGGCGTGGTCGAAGACAACGGAAGTCATGGTCACCCCTTGAGGCCAGTGCGGGAAACACCCTGGACGAACGCACGCTGGAAGACGAGGAAAAGAATCAGTATCGGAAGGGTGGTCATGGTCGCGAACGCCATGATGTCGCCCCACTGGATCGGCGGCTGGGTCTGGAAGACGGCTATGCCCTGTGACAGCGGTCGTACCGTCGATCCGCGGGTGACGAGCACCGGCCACAGCAGTTCGCCCCAGCTGAACAGGAACGACAGAATCGCCACGGTCGCATACACCGGCCGGGCAATCGGGACGATCACTCGGGTGAAGATGGTGACCGGTCCGGCACCGTCGACCCGGGCCGCTTCCTCCAGTTCCCGCGGGATACCGAGGAAGAACGAGTAGAAGAGGTAGATGAAAAAGGGATTCGCGAGGAACGGGATGATCTGGACGCGGTAGGTGTCGAGCCATTCGATGCGGGCCATCATGAACAGCAGCGGGATCGCGATGGCCTGAAAGGGGATGATCGCGAGAGTGACGACCATACCGAGCAGGAACTTTCGACCACGGAACCGCATCCGGGCGAGTGCGTAGCCGGCCAGGCTGTTGACCACAAGCCCACCGAGCACGATACAGGTTGTTATCAGAACCGAGTTGAGGAACAGGCGGCCGAACTCCGCGCGGCTGAACGCGTCCGCGAAGTTATCCAGCGATGCCCCGAACGGCACGAACGCCTTCCAACTGGCACCGTCGGCGAGTACGCGGTCATCAGGTTTGAACGCGCCGATGACCATGAATAAGAGCGGGAACGCAAAGAACACCGCAAGTAGCGCGAGCAACGCGTAACGGCGGAGGGACCGCCAGAAGAATCCCCGGCCGGAATGTGGTGTGGACCAGCCATCATCCGCCGCAGGGTCCGCATTGCCGGAGGCTGCGTCGCGCTGCCGTAGCGCATCGGGTGCCGGATTGTGGGCCTGCAGTGTCGCCATCAGTCCGCTTCCCTCTCGCGCAGCAGCAGACGCTGCACCAACGTGACGAGACAGACGATGAGGAAGAACACGACCGCGATGGCCGAGCCGCGGGCGATCGCCTGCTGGTTGAAACCGACGTCGACCAGGCGGGTCATCATCGTCTGGGTGGCGTCGAGCGGGCCGCCGCGGGTCATGACGTACACCTGATCGAACAGCCGGAAGGACAAAATCGTGGTAACGGTCGCGACGAACACGAGCTGGTTACGCAATCCCGGAACAGTGATGTAGCGGAATTTTTGCCAACGGCTCGCACCGTCGATCTCCGCTGCTTCGTACAGTTCCTGGTCAATGTCCTGTAGCCCGGCCAGCAGAACCACCATCTGAAAACCCGCACCCTGCCAGATCGACATGAAGATGACAGCGCTCAGCGCCAGTGCGCTGCTGCGAAGCCAACCGGGACTCAGCTGGCCGCCGGAAACCGCGCGAAGCACACCGTCAATGATGCCGATATCAGGATCGTATAGGAGCTTCCAGATTGTTGCCGCGACCGCCATAATCATCACAACCGGCGCGAAATAGGCGGTTCGGAAGAACGATATGAAACGAATCTTCTGGTTCACCAGGACGGCCAGGAACAGCGCGAACGCCGTCTGCACCGGCACTACCACAACGGTGAAGACAGCATTGTTGACCAGCGATCGCTGAAACACCGGGTCGGCGAAGATACGCCGGTAGTTCTCCATCCCCACGAGCCGCACCGGAAGCGGTGAGATGAGCCTCTGGTTGGTGAAGGACAGCCCCAGCGCCAGCAGGAACGGCACAACTATGAACAATGTCAGCAGGACCACGGCCGGCCCGCTGAACAGCCAGCCGACCGTCCGTTCCGCCGGCTGGTAGGTATGCCGTCGGCGGTAGCCGAACCAGCGGGTCGGGCCGTCACGCGCATTCGGTCGGGGCCGTGCCAGCAGGGCATCAGTAGGCACGAGGGGTTCGCCTCCTGTCTGGTTGTCTGTCTGGTTGTCTGTCCGCAGCTGCCCGGTCGGGGCATGGCCGCCTGGTCGGGGCATAGCCGCCGCCGACCAGGCGGACTCCGGCGATCGTGGTCCCGGAGCGAGGTCCGGGACCACGACAAACAGGTGCTAGCTCTTCGGCGGGTAGCCGTCGTTGTCCTTGATATCCTGGTCGATGCTTTTCGCGGCCTCGTTCAGAGCGGTCTGGACGTTCCCACCGCTGCGCACGGTCGCGATCACTTTGTTGAACGCGAGCGAGATGGTCGGATAGGCCGGAGTGGCCGGTCGGGGCAGCGCGACACCGGAATCGAGCTGGTCGACGTAGAGCCGTTCCGGACCACCAGGAGCGAACTGCGGGATGGTGTTCAGGAGCGATTTGGACGCGGGAACCGCACCGTTGGCCGCGACCTGCTTCTGGTAGGTCTGCTCGAACAGGGAGCTGATGAACGCCCATGCGGCGTCGGCATCCGCCGTATGCTTGGTGATCCCCCACTGCCAGCTGCCCTCACCGGTCCGCACGCCGGTGCCGAAGTTCGGCAGGGGGACGATCGCCAGGTCGTCACTCCACTTCTTGGAGTAGTCAGCATACTTCCAGTGGCCGACCCAGGAAATCGCCGCGCGGCCTTCGGTAAACGCCGCGTCGTCGGTGTTGGCGTCGACGTAGTCGTTCTTGAACCAGCTCTGCATGACGGTCAGAGCAGCCACGGCCTTGGGGCTGTTGATGGTCCCCTCAGAAGCTTCGAAATTCGCCCGGTTGATCAGATCAGCACCGGCCGACTCAATAATCGGAGCAAAGCCGTACGCGTACCATTCGTTCTGATCCTGGTTTATCTGAAGGTCGAGTGGCTTGGCGAAGCCAGCCGCGCGCAGCTTCGCCAACGCATCGGTGAACTCCGCTGCGGTCCACGCGTCAGCCGCGGATGTCGGAATACGCACCCCGGCCTTCGTGAACGCCGATTTCCGTACATACAGGCCCAGCCCGGACTCGGCGGTGCCCACCCCATACAGCTTCGTGTTGTAGGTACCCTGTTTGATGATGGTGGGTAGCAGATCGGCCCGCAGCTGCGACGACAGGCACGTGTCGAGCGGTTGCAGATTGCCGTTCCAGGCATAGTTGTAGAGGCTCGGACCGTCGAAGTCGAGGATGTCCGGTAACGAACCCGACGCCGCAGCGGCCTTCACCTGCTCGTTGTAGTTCCCCTCCGGGATGAACGTCGGCTTGACAACGACCTCGGACTGCCTGGCGTTGAACGCGTTCACCGCCTGCTCGAACGCCGTACGCTCATCGCCCTGACCGGTGTGGAACCAGGCGGACAAGGTCTGCTTGCCGTCGATCTTCCCGTTGCATGTGCTCACCGTACCCGCGGCTTGGGACGTACCCGAGCCGCCTCCACAGGCCACCAGCGTAAGGCAGGCGGCAGCAAAGACTCCACAGACGGTCGTTCTACTTCGCATTACGGCGAACTCCTTGTCTCGATTCGATATGGGTCGACTTGAGTGAAGGGCTGCACAGCGGCCCTGGCATGAGAGACCTGATTGGCCGGAACCTCTACACCACCGGAACATCCGGTGGTGCTGGGCGTGCCGGGTATACCAAGGTGGGCGAAACGTCGTTGCCCTGCCCGCGGGGAGGGCAGGTCGTGCCGCGGACGTGCATGTTGGTCGGCACCACAATTGATAGCGACGCAGCCGGATCCACCCGGGTACCGGCGGAAACAGGTTCCCCGGCTGCATCACCGTCTACCGGACCGCCCATGTCCCCGGCAGTGGTACCACCGCCACCGTCGTCACCAGACACGCTGGTGAATGCCGGATGCTCCCGGTGCAGGAGGCTGAGCAACAGCTGCGCGGCGATCTCGCCCTGGCGGACCACGGGCTGGACGATCGTCGTCAGGTCGAACAACTCCGCCATGTCGTGCCCGTCGAAACCGACCACCGACATGTCGTCCGGGACACGCAGCCCGGTACGGCGCAGGGTCCGCAACGCACCCATCGCCATCTCGTCGCTCTCGGCGAACACCGCCGTGGGCGGCGACTGCGCGGACAACAACTCCGTCATGGCCTGCTCACCCCCACGCACGGTGAAATGCCCGGCCGCTTCCAACCCCGGGTCCAACGAGATCCCCGCCGCATCGAGGGCGTGGCGGTAGCCACGCCGACGGTCCATGGGAGTGGTGAAACGCATCGGCTCACGGTCACCTGAACCCTCGCCCGTCGCCCCGCCGGAGATCAGCCCGATCCGCCGATGGCCAAGATTGATCAGGTGTCGTACCGCCACGGCCGCACCGGCAACGTCATCGATCCGCACGCTGGCGAAGCCAGGCACAGCCGCGCCGACGACAACAACCGGAACATCAAGCGCTTGCAACACGTCGATCTCCATCGGGGTCAGCGGTAAACACAACACAAGCACCGCATCGACCCGCTTACGTAGCGGCACCGCGTCGAAGAACCGCACCCTGCCCGCGTCGTCCCCGAGGTTGTAGAGCAACAGGTCCAGGCCACCCGCCCGCAACACCGCCTCGGCGCCGCTGATGATCTGGGCGAAGAACCACCGGGTCACATACGGCACCACCACTCCGACGGTGCCGGTACGGCCGCTGGCCAGCCGGGATGCCTGCGGTGAGGCCACGTACAGCAGCTGGGCGGCAGCCTCCACGACCCGTGCCCGCGTGCTCTCGGCGACGTTTGGCAGCCCGCGCAGAGCCCGCGACACCGTCGCCGTGGACACGCCCGCCAACGCGGCCACGTCCTCAATGCTGCCACTCATCCCGGGGTCCTCCTCCGTCCACCGACACGCCCACCAGAACACGATCGTCCTGTTTGTTCACACGTGACCCAGATCACGATGGTCGGGAACGGTACGCCGACTCCGGCATCTATGCAAGCGCTTGCAGACCATCGATATGAGGGGTATCACAGAAAAGGTCCACCGCGGGCACCCCCACAAGCCGGCCGTCCGCACCTGCTGTCACCATCTGTGTACCGTGGAGGGCACGTGCGCTACGCACCACCAGGTCTCGTCCTCAACGACTTCGCCGTGCTCACCACCGACGACGGGTGGCACCTCCTACACCTCCAGGGGCCACCCGTGGTGCCCTTCGACGCGTCCGTACACGAGACCAGCTACGGCCACGCCCACTCGACCGACCTGCTGCACTGGGAACCGCTCGGCCCGGCCTTCGGCATCGCCCGGCCCGGGCACTTCGATGACGGCGCAATCTGGACGATGAGCATCGTCAACCATCCCGACGGCGGACTCGCCATGCTCTACACAGGCGTGTCCGCCCACCCCCACCCCGCCACCCAAGCCGTCGGACTCGCCCGCTCAACCCGCCACGACGGCACCGGCTGGCACCGAGTCAGCACCGACCCCGTCTGCATCGCCGACCCACGCTGGTACCGCACCGACAGTCACCAGGCCTGGCGAGACCCGTTCGTCGTTCACGACCCGGACCACGACCAGTGGGTGATGTTCATCGCCGCACGCGAATCCAGCCTCACGCCATCGGTCGGCGGTTGTGTCGCCGCGGCCGTCTCCTCCGACCTGCTGCACTGGACCGTGCTGCCACCGGTCGTGCCAGGCGGGACACACTCAGAACTGGAGTGCCCGGTTGTCGAACGGCTCGACAACCGCTGGATGATGCTGGTTTGCGTCGCAACCGACCACTCGGTGGACGTATACGAATCAGACACCCTGCTCGGACCATGGGTCCGGCGCGGCCGGCTGGCACCACCCGGCATCTACGCGCCCCGCGTCGTCCAGGTGGATGGCGAAAGGCTCGTCCTGCACACCGTGCAGCGGCGGGTCGGGCTGGACGACCGCGGTGACCTGGTCCGCGGCATGATCGCCCAACCGAAACGCCTCCGCCTCGACACCGACGGCGTGCCCGTCCTGGCCTGGTGGCCACCCACCGCCGCAGAAGCCAAACCGGCGGACACCCCGATCGTTAAAGACGCGATCATCGAGGTTGACATCCCCGCCGAGGCACGAAACGTCACCCTGACGATCTGTCCGGACGGCAACTACGCGGGTGTCACAACGCTGGAAATACACGCACACGCAGGACGAATACGGATCGGATACGCCGGAGGCCCAGTCCTCCAGGACGAACCACTCGGCACACCACTCGTCAAGGACAACCTTCCAAACCCCGAGCCCATCAGCCCTGACGAGCTCGCGGAAGGTCACTCTCCGATGATCGAGGAGACGGTCGACGCACAGCCGGCCAGGGGCAGCCAGCCAACGGCATCCCCCACCGGGGCTGTCGACATCCGGCCCGGACAACCCGACGGCGCGGCGCACGTGGTTCATCCGCCGGACTCACGTAGGGTGCCCCACCATCTACGAGTGCTCATCGTCGGCGAGTTCCACGAGGTTTACGCCGACGACCGTCTCGTCCTCAGCACCACCGCATACGCCTGGGGCGCGGGCCGGGTACGAGCGAGTGCTGACGGACGGGTACTGCCTGTCTCGGTCTGGCTGCTGCCTGAACCAGGCCACCACCGAGACGACGTCTCCGCGATCTGACAACCCGCCCCGTATCCTTTCCGCAGCCGCCGTCATGAATATCCGAAACGGCGGGGTCAAACAGTCAAGGCGACGCTTTCCAGGCCGGCGAGCATCCGCAGCGCGGTTGACTTACCCGACCCGGACGGGCCGACCAGCACCATGAACCCTACGACCGACATGCCGGCACATCGCGGATGATCCGGCGAAGCGTTCCCGGTGGGACGTCCTTACCCTGGCGGACGGGTACGACAGTGAACCGTCCCTCGGGGTTCTTCGTTCTTCGAGCAGCGGACGTCGGTGCACGGCGTCCGCTGCTCACCCACGTCAGGTGCCGGGGACCCGGCTGCTGTTCGCCGCCGTGTAGGTCCGTCCCTTCCACGCGGCTCCCCGGCCGCGCCAGTGCGCGCGTGCCGAGTCCAGCGTCATCAGCACGTACAGGACGGCGACCGCGGGCAGGGCCACCGCATTGCGAGCAGGTTGCTGGTAGTAGCGAATCATGGGGATGTAGGTGACGGTCATCACCGCCCATGCGACAAACCCGGCAGCGCCGGCAACGGCCGCGGCGGTGCCTCCGACCCCGGCCGCAAGCGCGGTCAGCCCTACCACCGCGGACAGCGGTGGTGCCACGTAGGTCAGCGCGAGGCCCACGACGCTGCCGGTGAGCAGTACGGGCGAGTGCCGGAGCTGGGTGTAGGCACTACGAGCGATCATCGACCACATGTCCGCCAGCCGTGGGCACGGGCGGATGCCACGGACGCCGTCCGTGGCCGGGTCTGCGAGTCCCACCCAGATCCGCCCACCACTGCGTTTGATCGTTCTGGCCAGTGAGCAGTCGTCGATGACCGCGCGGGCGATCGTGGCAAGCCCACCTGCATGTTCCAGCGCGGCACGGCGCAGCAGCACAGCGTGGCCGGCGGCGCCCGCGGTCCGGGTGGTCGGCCTGCTGACCCTGCGGAACGGGTAGAGCTGCGCGAAGAAGTACACGAACGCGGGGATGAGGAGCCGTTCCCAGCGGGACCGTGCGCGCAGGAACGCCATCAGTGACGTGAGGTCGAGCCCGTGGGCGGTGGCGTGGCGGATGAGCCGGGCCACCGACTCGGGTCCGTGAGCGATGTCGGCATCGGTGAACAACAGCCATTCGGATTCCGGTGACGAGGCCCGGACGCCCTGCTCCATGGCCCACACCTTGCCCACCCATCCGGTCGGGCGCCCCCCGCCGGTCAGGACCGTCAGCGGGACACGACCGCCGGCCGACCGGCCGAGCGTTCGGGCTATGTCCCCGGTGCCGTCATCGCTGGCGTCGTCGATGAAGACGACCTGCAGCGGGCCCGGGTAGTTCTGGCTGAGTAGGGATGGAAGAGTATGGGGGATTATGTCTGCTTCATTCCGGGCGGGAATGATCACAGTAACGGCGGGCCAGCCACCTTTCGGCTCGACCGCGCCATCCGTCCGGGGGTTGTGGGGATCAAGCCGGGTATCGGTGCGCCAGAACATTCCGTGGCCGCCTGCGAGCACCAGCCAGACGAGCAGGGAGCAGACCGCGCACGCCGCCAACATCATCACGATGATCAGCGTCGCAAATCGCGGGACCGCTCGAGGGAACCCGGCGAGTGGTGTGTCCAGTGCCTCCCCCGCCGGCGACAGCATTGCCAGGGTCCGCGGTCAGGTCACCACGAGGTCACGTGTCACGTCGGCGACCGCCGGTGGCCCGCAGACCACCGTGACCAAGCGCGGTCACGCGGCCGGGTCCTGCGGCGGCCGGCCGACCCCCGTGCAGCCGTGGAGGTGTTCACCGACGCCGTGGCAACGTGACCCGGTCGACGTTGCGTCGGCCGTTCGAATCCGCCGTTCCGGGGCTTGAGAGCATCGGCGATGGTCAGGAGAAGAGCTGTCGGACGTCGTCCGCGTCGAGACTCGAACCGAACGCGTCGCCGTCGTCCATCACGCTGGAGAACAACTCGGCTTTCCTGGCCTTCAGCGCCATCACTTTCTCCTCGATGGTGTCCTTGGCGACGAGTCGGTAGACCATGACGTTCCTGGTCTGCCCGATGCGGTGCGTGCGGTCCACCGCCTGCGCCTCGGTCGCGGGGTTCCACCACGGGTCGAGCAGAAAGCAGTAGTCGGCCTCGGTGAGGTTCAGGCCGAACCCGCCGGCTTTCAGGCTGACGAGGAACACCGGGGCTGACCCTTTCTTGAACCGTTCGAGCACCGCCGGCCGGTTGCGGGTTTTGCCGTCGAGATAGCAGTGTTCCACGCCGACGGCGGACAAACGGTCGCGTACCTTACCGAGAAATCCGGTGAACTGGCTGAAGACCAGCGCCCGGTGGCCGCCGTCGATGACGTCCACAAGCTGCTCGAGCAGGGCGTCGATCTTGGCGCTCGGTATGTCGTCGTGGCTGTCGTCCACGAGTCCGGCGTGCAGGCTGAGCTGGCGCAGCAGGGTCAGCGAACGCAGGATTGTAAAGCGGTTCCTGTTCATGTCCTCCACCAGACCCAGGACCTTCTGCCGTTCCCGCTGCAGATGGGTCTGGTACAGCTTCCGGTGCCGCGGATGGAGGTCCACCTCGAGAACCTGTTCCTGCTTCGGCGGAAGCTCGGGGGCGACCTGCTCCTTGGTACGGCGCGTCATCAGCGGCCGGATCCGCCTGCGGAGTTGCGCGAGCAGCTCGGCGTCGCTCTGCTTTTCAATCGGCTGGGCGTAGTAGTCACGAAATCGTGTCGGGTTCGGAAACAAGCCAGGAGCGGTGACCGAAAGCAGCGACCACAACTCCATCAGGTTGTTTTCCATCGGAGTCCCGGTAACGGCCAGTTTGAAAGACGCCGGAAGCAGTCGAGCGCACTGGTACGCCTTCGACTGGTGGTTCTTGACCATTTGGGCCTCGTCGAGAACCAGACCGGACCACGGGAGATTCGCATACTTGTCGTACTCGAGCCGGAACAGCGTGTATGAAGTAACTACCAGGTCGGCGTCCGACACCACCTGCTCGAGAGTGCCGCCGCGGCGTCGTTCCGTATCAGAGATCGTCACGGTCCGCAGACCGGGTGCGAACCTGGCCGCCTCCGCGGCCCAGTTCGACACAACACTCGTCGGCGCGACGACGAGGAACGGCGCGAGTTCGGGGTCGACCCGCTTCGCGTGGCAGAGCAACGCCAGCGTCTGCAGCGTCTTACCCAGGCCCATGTCATCGGCGAGCACCCCGCCCAGCTGGTACTGCCACAGAAACGCCAGCCACCGGAAACCCTCGAGCTGGTAGGGACGCAGCGTCGCCGCGAGCGTCGACGGCGGCTCGTGCTGGTCCACGGCACTCAGCGACAGCAACCCCGTCACCTGCTGCCGCCATGCGTGTGCCTGGTGCTCGACCACGCCGAGCTCGGCCAGCTCGTCCCACAGCCCGGCCTGGAACCGGCTGATCCGCAGCTGACCGGCAGGCGAGTCCTGCAACGCCCGCGCCTCTTCGATCAGCCGCCGCAAGGCCTGCAACTCGGGCTTCTGCAAACTGAAATAAGCGCCGTCTGCGAGGAGCAGATGCGACTGCCCCTGACTCAGCGCCAGGAAAACGTCCGCGAACGGCACCTGACGGCCTTCCACGGTGATGGTGACCCCGAGATCGAACCAGTCGGTCTCACCCACCACATCGTCGGTCGACAGACCGATACGCAGCGAGTCGCCGGCCTCCCGGTAGTCGGCGGGGTCGCCGCTGACCTCGACGGCGACCCCGGGACGGCCCGCCAGCCACGGAAGCAGCTCCGTGGTCACGCGCATCGTGTCGGTGCTGGACAGCCGCACCCCCGATCGCAGGGTCAGCCCCGAGATCAGCTCCTCGCCCGCGGACTCCCGCCCGGCGGACAGCACAGCCGCCGCGTCAGCGGGCAGGTCCAGCGCTGCCAGCACGTCCCGCTCGTGGCGCAGGTCCCGAAATCCGTCCGGCTCCGCGTCGTACAGCGGTACGCGTATCCGCTCTCCACCGACCTCGTACGCCCATTCCCAGGCGAGGTCGAGGTCGTGGCCGTCGCCGTAGGCGGCACGCAGCAGCAGAGTCGGCGGCGCTACCTCCGGCGGTACGAACGACCCGTCGCGGGAGACCACCGGGGCCAGACGTTGCAACCGCGGGCAGAACTCCGTCCGGAACCGGGCCTCCTCGGCGACTGGGACCTCGAGGCTGCGGTTTCCGACCGTCATCCGCTGCAGCTGCGGCGGCACCGGCTCGACGAGACGAGCGAGCCGCACGTGCCAGTCACGGTGATCCTCGGACGCCCGGATCTCCGCCCGGTCGACATAGACGACGCCATGGCCGTCGCCGCCGATGAACGAGAACACCGCGGCGTCCGTTCCGGCCGACCCTTCGATACGGAGCAGGGGGGCGACGAGCAGGGATCCCGAGCTTCCGGCTCGCGTCACGTCCAGACACAGTTCGGCGAGGCCGTAACGGTCGACGTCGCCGAGCTTCTTCCTCGCGTGGACGAACCGGATGCCGACCTCCGCGGCCGCGTCGAGCATCGGCCAGAGTTGGCGGCTTTCGAACTCGGAAAGGTCGAGCCGTTTGTGGCCGCTGTTGGAGTAGTACGAGTAGCCGTACCGCTCCTGCCGCGCCCTGTACAGGGCGAACATCTCCTGCAGCAACCGTACGTGCGGCTCGTGGAACTCATGGACGCGGTACGGCGAATTCAGCTCGTCCCACCCGACGGCGCCGACCCAGCCGTTCTTTCCCGGCTTAACCAGCCGGGCCGTCACCTGTAATCCCCGCTCGGAGGCCGCGCCGCCGGCCGACGAATGCGCCGCGAAACTCAGCTCGACGGCCAACGGGGTCGTCCCGAAGTCCGTCCGCGAACGACCGCTCTCGATGATCGATGGAGAGCCGAGCAGCTCCCCCAACGACTGGATCCAGACCTGCGGCGGCTCGGAGCGTCGGGACTGCCGGCGGGGGGCCGCCGCGTCGTCCGACTCGGCCGTCAGCACCAGCGCCACGACGTGTTTGCAGTTGGCCCCCACCGGACAGGTGCACGAACCGCCCCGAAAACGCCGGGAAGACACACCGTCGTCCGAAAACTGCACGCTCGTCGAGTAGACCTCACCGTTGCTGCCGCGCACCCGACCACGGAGGGTGTTCCCATCGACGTTCCATTCCAGCTTCATAACCGCATCTCGCTGTGCATAGCGGACACCCTTGAGATACGAATGGTCCGTGACGGCCGCCCGGAGGCCGACGGTATCGGACCCTGCCACGACACGGGGATCATGTTCGCCAAGGTAGCAGACTACCGCAGGACGTCCTGTCTCGACTTCGCCGCCAGGTCGACGAGGACCACAGAGGAGCTGTCGGAACTTACAGTGGTCTTCGAATGGCCAAGGCGAGCAGACCTGACAGCGATGCGTTCGTGTCTTCGAGCAGAACCGCTCGTACGCCCGTCACGAGTGCGGCGATGACACGGCATTCAGGTCAGGACCGAGTGCGCGCATCATCGCCTTGATGTTTCCTCGCAGGAACTTTGTCTGCGTTTGCAGCGCATCGTTCTCGTCGACGTCCAGGGGAGGGCGAAAGTCGCTCGTCAGCTCGATGCGGCAGGCGCCGGGTCCCGTCGAGACGACCGCGACGGTACCGGTGGAATCGAGATTTCGGCCACCCTCGACGACGCGATAGGAGTAGGAGAACTCGTCCCGAGCGATGAACTGCTCCCGGAGCACCGCGCCGTTCGCCATCGTGAGCACCCGCACCGGACCGGCGGGGGCGTCCTCGATCCGCTCGTCGGTGACCGCACCGGCCCACCTGCGGATGTTGTCAAAATGCCCGATGACGCTCCACACGGCATCAGCGGGCTGGGCCACCTCTTGTGCCGCTCGCGCGATGACCACTACAGATCCCCTCCATCAACGACTGTCAGTCAACCCTGCCCAGGGCGACCTTTCCCAGTCAATCAGCGTTCGGAAGCGCCCGACAACCGACTCGAACCCACGACCCGTGGATTAGCGGATTAAGAGAACAAGACAGGCTATCCGATGACGTTCGTGGACGCCTGGTGGCCTGCTCCGGGCGTCCGTCAGCGTCCGCGCGGGTGTCCGCGAAGCCATCTGCGGTCGTCCGCCCGCTCGGGTACATCTGCGGATACACCGACAGATCCGGATCATGCGGGTGAATCTCTACGGCTCGGTGCGCTCCCAGGCAGGGGGACGATGAACAGCACGTCGCCGGGAGCTGGCTACACCGGCCCGAAGGGAGCTGTGCCGCCCGTCCAGGACGAAGGCGACGGTCATGACCGTGCCCTGCGGACGGGGTCCGGCCGGGCCGTGGCGGGTGACGTCCACGATCTCGGAGTTGAGGAAGATCGACGCGCAGAGCCGGGCACGAACCGCGGCGGGGGCAACGGTACCGAGGCGGAGCCGTCCTCGATTTCAGCACCCTGGATGACAACCAGACGAACGAGGTTACTCGCCACCCGTTTGTAACCTCATTGACCGGATGCGCTTTTTTCGCGTTCGAGTATGAGCACGAACTCGGCGTTGACGCTCTTCCAGACACTCGAAGCCACGATGCTCTCCGCCAGGCGCCAGCCCTCAGCAGCGTAACTGTTGAGAGTCGCTTCCAGAGTGTTGAAATCAAATTTCCCGGAGAAGGCTTTATCGCGCTGGGTCAGCACCTTGTACTCGAGCATGATCCATCCTTTCGTCCGAACCTACGCCAACGGGTCCGCCAGAGTCTACCGAGATTTAACGTATAAAGTCATATCCCCACCGGCTCTCCCAGGCCAGCCCGGTCCCGGCCAGAAACCTGTCGATCGGACGATGCCGGTACTGCACATTCTCCAGACCGCGCTTGGCCGGTAAGGCCCGTCACCTCGGCCTGCCCGAGGTGACCGTCGAGAAGATCAGACGAGCGCAGGCGGTACACCCCGTGACCTCGGTGCAGTCCGAGCTGTCGCTGTGGACCCGCGACCCGCTCGCCGAGGTCCTGCCGTACTGCGAACAGCAGGGCATCGCGTTCCTGCCGTACTCGCCGCTGGGCCGTGGCTTCCTCGCCGGCCGATTCTCGTCCTTCGGCGAGCTGCCCGCCGACGACTTCCGGCGCGGGCTGCCGCGCTTCCAGCAGGACGCGATCCGCGCCAACCTGGCCTTCGTCGGCCGGGTGCGCCAGATCGCCGACCGGGTCGGGGCCACCCCGGCCCAGGTAGCCCTCGCATGGGTGCTGGCCCAGGGCCGCTACGTCATACCCATCCCCGGAACCAAGACCCCGAAGTACCTGGCCGACAACGTCGGCGCCGCCGACGTCGAGCTGCGCGAGAAGGACCTCGCCGACCTCAACGCCCTACCCGCCCCGCAGGGCGGTCGCTACTGACCACCGACGCCGTCGCCGGCCACCGTGACGCCGCCCACCGGTTCGGCGGGACTGCATGCCGAGGCCGGGACGCTGGCGGTTCGGGGGGTTTGGTGGCATCGCCGTCCGCCAGCCCGGGATATCGTCCCGGCACCGGCCGTTCGGATGCCATTTTGATGCTGGCCCGACCATGCCCGCGCCAGCATCGCCTCGCCTCGCTGCTACCGACGTCGGCACCGATTTCCCACGTCGACACATGCAACATCGGGCGCGAATTGCTCTCCGTCATCAAACTTTTCCCCCGCGTCTCAGGCGCTTTCGATGCTCCCAGCCTCATGCAGGCCTAGTAGGTCGACAGCCTGTTCGCGCATCTCCACTTTGCGGATCTTGCCGGTGATGGTCATCGGGAACCCGTTGACTACGTGGGTGTACCGCGGGACCTTGTAGTGGGCCAGGCTGCCCGCGCAGAACTCCCGGAGCTGCTCGGCGGTGAGCGGCTCGGCGCCGGGACGCATCACGATCCAGGCCATCAACTCCTCGCCGTACTTGACGTCGGGGACGCCGATCACCTGGACGTCGGCGATGTCGGGGTGGGTGTAGAGGTATTCCTCGATTTCCCTGGGGTAGACGTTCTCGCCACCCCTGATCACCATGTCCTTGATCCGGCCGACGATGTTGACGTAGCCCTCGGGGTTCATGGTGGCCAGGTCGCCGGTGTGCATCCACCGGGCCGCGTCCACCGCTTCGGCGGTCTTCTCCGGCTCGTCCCAGTAGCCGAGCATCACCGAGTAGCCGCGGGTGCACAGTTCACCCGGCTCGCCACGGCCCGCTACCTGGCCGGTATCCGGATCGACGATCTTCACCTCCAGGTGCGGCATGACCTGGCCGACCGTCTCGGTGCGCTGGACCAGGCCGTCGGTGCGGCGGGTCATCGTGGACACCGGGGAGGTCTCGGTCATGCCGTAGCAGATCGCCACCTCGCCCATGTTCATCTCGCCGACGACGCGCTTCATCACCTCCACCGGGCAGGGCGCCCCGGCCATGATTCCGGTACGCAGGCTGGACAGGTCGAAGTCGCCGAACCGCGGGTGGCCCAATTCCGCGATGAACATCGTCGGCACGCCGTACAGCGAGGTGCAGCGCTCGGCCTGCACCGCCGCCAGCGTGGCCTCGGGGTCGAACCCGGGCGCCGGGAGCACCACGCACGCGCCGTGCGAGATCGCAGCCAGGTTGCCCATCACCATGCCGAAGCAGTGATAGAGCGGCACCGGCAGGCAGACCCGGTCGTTCTCGGTGTAGCCGACGCCCTCGGCGACGAAGTAGCCGTTGTTGAGGATGTTGTGATGGGACAGCGCGGCACCCTTGGGAAAACCGGTGGTGCCCGAGGTGTACTGAATGTTGATCGGGTCGTCAAAGGCCAGCGTGGCCGCCCGTTCGCGCAACTGGGCGACGTCGATGCGGCGACCGGCCGCGACCAGCTCGTCCCACCCCGGCTCGCCGATGAACACCGTCCGATCGAATCCGATCTCGGCGAGCATCGCCCGGTAGTCACTGGTGCGGTGGGCGACCGCGCTGACCAGCAGGCGCGTCCCGGACTGACGGACGACGTAGCCCAACTCGTGGGTGCGGTAGGCGGGGTTGACGTTGACCAGGATCGCCCCGATCTTCGCGGTGGCGAACTGGGTCAGCACCCACTCGGCGCAGTTGGGCGCCCAGATGCCGATCCGGTCACCCTTCGCGATGCCCGTCGCCAGCAGCCCGAGGGCCACCTCGTTCACGGCGGCGTCGAATTCGGCGTAGGTCCAACGCCGGCCGGTGGCCACGTCGACCAGTGCCTCCCGGCTGGCGTACCGGGCCGCGGCGCGTTCCAGGTTCTCCCCGATCGTCTCGCCCAGCAGCGGCACCACGCAGACGCCGGACGCGTAGGACAGCAGTGAGACAGCCATGCGCAGCAGCATCCGGGTGAGTCCGGAAGCCCGCCACCCCCGTTCAGGGGTAGCCACCGATGGCGGTCTGCGTCACATTCTGGTGGCATGGCGGTAACACATCGGCCGGCCGGTATCCAGGCCCAGGAACACCGCGAGCTGCTGCGTGTCGCACTGGGACGAATGCGACGAGTGACCGGGTTGCCGGTGGCGTTCGGCGGCGAGGTATCACCCGGGGGTCGGGGCCTGCGACTCACCGAGTTCACCGGGACCTGGACCGATGCGCTCCCCGGCTTGGTCGTCAGCGCCGGCAACGGCCTGGGCGGGCGCGTGCTGCTCGCGGCCAGGCCCGGCAGCGTGGACGACTACGCCGCCGACTTACGCATCAGCCACGAGTACGACAAGCCGGTGACCGCCGAGGGCCTGCGGGCGATCGCGGCGGTGCCGGTGCTCGTGGGCGAATCGGTGTTCAGCGTCCTGTACGGCGGTATCCGCGAGCCACGGCCGCTGGGCGGCCGGGTGCTGGACACGATGAACCAGATCGCGATCGGGGTAGGCGTCAAGCTGACCGCACGGTCGGAGGTTGAGCGGCGTCTGGCGGAGCTGGAGACGGCCGCGATCACCCGGGCCGCCCGCGAGGCTCCCGTCGCGCCAGAGCGGGAGGAGGTCCGCGAGGCCTACGCGGAACTGCGCTCGATCGCCCAGGAGATCACCGACCCAGCCCTGCGCCGGCGTCTCCAACTGGTCTGCGACCGGCTTACCCGGCCCGCCGGTCGCCCCGCCCGCGGCAACCCACTGTCGCCCCGAGAGCTGGACGTGCTGGCCCTGGTCGCGGTGGGATGCGCCAACGCCGAGGTGGGACGCCGTCTGGGCCTGCGGCCCGAGACAGTGAAGAGCTACCTGCGCAACGCCATGGGCAAGCTCGGCACCCACGGTCGGGCAGAGACGGTCGTAGCGGCCAGACGCGCGGGCTTCCTACCCTGATCCGTCACGCAGAGCAGCACAGATTCGATCCGGTGCCAGTCCTCGGGGCAGGCGAACTCGTCCTGCGAAGAGCCCTGTCTGGGCGGTTCGGAGGTGTTCGCCCTGGTCACCGACCTGCTCGATGTCGAGGCATGCCCGGCGCTTGACCTGGCGTGCGCTTACCCCGACCGGTGGTGCTGTGAGG